>JAXFZW010000154.1:0-16507 GCA_034184645.1 Clostridia bacterium
AATCCGACCAACTGCAATACTGCGTTTTGCCGGCAGTTTTTCCGACTTCTTTAAGTTTATCCCTATCGGCTACCGCCTGCATTATTTTTTGTGCAAACGCATTTACGTTGTTTTCGGACAAGTATCCGTCAACGCCGTCGGTCACGCCGTATCCCGCGCATGAATTTTCAATGAATACACCGGGGGTATCGTAAGTTGCGCCTTCTACCTTGACAAGTCCGAAGTTGTCGTAAATTGACGGAAACAAAAGCAAGTCCGCACGCGAAAACAAAAGCGGGAAGTGTTCTCTCGGTAAAAATCCGGTAAAAATAACTTCGCTTTCGTTAAAACCGAGTTTTGCGGAAAGTTTTTTAAGTTTTTTCATTTCCGCACCCTTGCCGACAACGTAAAATCTGAATTTTACTCCGTTGTCTTTCACCCTTTTCAGGCTTTTCAAAATAAAGTCAATGCGTTTTAACTTCATTACCCTACCGACGTAAATAAAGACGAGTTCTTTTTCGCCGATAGAAAAAATTTCGTTTGCTTTTTTGGCGTTTTCTTCAACGCAGTCGCATTTAGCAAAGTCCGTACCGAAAGGTAAGTAAGTGACTTTCCCTTTATACCCGCAGTAGCGGAGTTGTTCTTCAACAAGCGGCGAGCAAACAAACACTTCGTCGCACTTTTTATAAAACAAGCCTATGTACTTTGCGAGAAGGTTAGCAATAAAACCTATTTTAACTACGCTTTTAAATATCATACGCATATTCGAGTGGAAAGTCGCAACCAAAGGAATACCTTTCTTTTTAGCGACCTTTGCGGCGTAGTTTGCCATATTGAACGGCGAGTGAACGTGAATAATATCGGCAGGTATTGCGTCAATTTGTTTTTTGAAATTTTTGTCTAGCCCTGGGAATCCGTAGTAGTCGTTTATTACCGGAAAACGCACGCTTTTGCATCTCACGATTTTATAAGGCAAGTTATCCACGTAGCCTTTGCGATTTTTTGGCACCATAGCCGTAAGATCGCACTTTTCGTACATATTAAGGCTGTAATTATGCATGCAGTTTATAACGCCATCCACGTCGGGAAGGTACACGTCCATTGCTTCGATAACGTTTAATTTTTTGGGCATAATTCTCCTTTATTACTTTTAATTATATTCGACGTTAGTGTAATTGTCAACCTTTATAAAGTCAAGCCGCCTTGTATAAAGTCGGCGCCGTAATTGACGCTAAAATCAATCGCTGTAATCGGCGTCGAAGTTTACGTTAATCGCATAGCCGCTTAAAACTTCTTCAAATTCCGATTTAAGCGCTTCGCAAAGTGCCTGTCTGTCCTTTACGGTAAAATCCGCAACGACGTCGGTTGAAAAAGTTTTTTTGCTTTCGTCAACGAAAAATCCGTGAAGTTCTTTTACCCCTACGTGAGAAAGAGCGATTTCTTCGAGTTTTCTTCTTTGCTCGGTAAACTTTTTGTCAAAAGGATAAATTCCTACCGTTAAAAACACTTTGAATTTTTCAAGAACAGCCGCCTGAATATTTTGCGTCACACGGTAAATCTCTTCCGCATTCAGCGTTGAATCGACTTCAACGTGCACCGAACCTATCGCATAATCGGGGCCGTAATTATGTAAGACCAAATCGTAAACGCCGCTGACTTCGGGTATTTCCCTTATGGTGTTTTTCATTTCCACCGTAACTTCGGAATCTACCCTGCTACCCAAAACTTTGCCTACCGACTCCAAAAGCATTTCGATACCCGCTTTAATTATGAAAAGCGAAATTACAGTTCCTACATAACCTTCGATAGTTATACCGAAAATAAGCGAAACCGCACCGCCGACGAGCGTTGCAGACGAAACGATGGCGTCAAAAAGCGCATCCGATCCCGACGCTTTAAGCGCTTCCGAATTGTAAGTTTTACCCTGTTTTTTAACGTATAAACCAAGGAAAATTTTAACAAGGACGGCTACGCCGATTATTATCATCGTAATCGCCGTGTAGTCAGCCTGCTCGGGAGTTATAATTTTTTTAATAGATTCAGATATTGCAGTTATGCCTGCGAATAAAACTATTGCGGCAACTATTATCGCACTGAAATATTCTATTCTGCCGTAGCCGTAAGGATGGTTTTTAGTGGGCTTTTTCTTTGCGAGTTTTACGCCGACGATAGTCACTATCGACGAAATTGCGTCCGTTAAGTTGTTGACCGCGTCGAGTATCACCGAAACGGCGTTTGCGAAAAGTCCTACCGTTGCCTTAAACCCCGCAAGAAGAACGTTGACGATAATTCCTATAAAACCCGTCTTAGTTATTTGTTTTTCCCTTATATCCTTTGCCATTTAATCACCCCTAAATTTTCTTTAAATAGTTAAACCCTCCGCTTTGGCGAAGGGTTTAATTTTTTCAGTTGTCGAATTTTACGCTCTCGTCCAAAGCAATACAGAATAAGTTGCGTCTTTAACGGTTTCCGCATTAAACTCGACCGTGGCCGAGCCTACCGTCCACGAGTTAGTTCCCGAAACGGTAATTTTATCCGCTTTTATGTTGGTGCAGTTCGAGAACGCCCTTGCACCTATTTTACTTACTCCGTCGCCAAGCGTAATTGCGGTAAGCGAAGTGCATCCGTTAAATGCGTCCGCAACTATGTCCGTATTTACGTTGACCGTATTAAGCGCGGTGCATCCGCTAAAACTTTCCGCACCCATTTTAGTAAGAGCGGCAAGGTTAGCGATTTTTAAGTTTTTAGCACCCTTGAACGCATAATCGTAAATCGTTATTATACCGTCAAGGTTAATCGTTTCAGTCCACTTGTTATCTTCAAAAGCACTTTCGCCGATAGCGACAACGTCTGATGAAAGATTAACTTCCGAAACCCATGCGTTGCCGGAAAAAGCGTGCATCGGGATTCCGTATTCGCTGCCGACTTTTGGCGCAACGTTTACCTTGCGTAAGGTTTGCGGAATATAGTACGTTACCGAGTTCTGTTCACAGGGAACGCCGTAGTCGTACGTTTCGCTGCCGAAGATATATCCGAAAACACGTTCGTTGCCGGTTGATTTGTCTTTTGCAAGCGAGTCGTCGGTAGAATTAAAATACACGTCCGCAACCGCGGTTTTACCGATAAACGGAAGGGTTATTTCTTCCAAAGCGCGCATCTTTGCGAAAGCGCCGCTGTCGATAGTTTCAACCGTATCGGGAACGATAATTTTTTTGATAGTATCGTTATCCTTAAACGCGCCGGTTTTAATTCTTTTAATAACCACGCCGTTAGCGTCGTCGTTAAAGTCGCCTATATCGAGTTCGGTGACGCCGTCTTCCGCAACGTAACCGTAAACGGTATAAAAATCGTCGCCCGGATACATTTTGTAAAGAAGTCCGGTTTTCCCGTCTTCACCGGAGTTGGAATTGCAAGCAAAACCGACCGCCGCAAGCGCCGCAATCAGCGCAATAATCAAAAATACCTTAAAAAGTTTTTTCATAGTTCACCTGAATGCCCCAGCATTTCTATACTGATTTAGTTTAACATTTATTGACCGCTTTGTCAATAAATAATAATCTATTTATAACTTTTTAAGGTTGTTTTTACATTATCGCCGTGCCGCCGATAAAGGCGTTTATTAGATCTTCGGACGCCAAACCCGCTTTTGCAAAGGCGGAAACAAGATCGAGCGGCGTAGCCACTTTATACTTATTTTCGGAATAGTAATTTTTAAGTCCTTCAAAAAAGGCTTTTTCGCCCACGCATTTTCGTATTTCGTCAAAGACGATGCAACCCTTAACGTAAACGATATTGACGTACTCGTACTCGGTTGAAAAGTCTTTTAAACTTCTTTCCATGCTCGTGTTTTTACCGCCCAAAAGTTTATCCGCAACCGAACAAAAGGACTTATACGTGTCGTTTGAAATTTGCATAAGCGCACTGCGTGTAAAATTGTACTCGGGGTTATTTTCGTAAAACAGCACGGTCGAATACTCGGCAAGCCCTTCGTCTAAAAATGCGTGTTCTATCTCGTTGTTGCCGACTGCGGTCTGCCACCATTGATGCGCAGTTTCGTGCACGATAACTTCACCGTATGCACGCTTTTCAACAGAGTCCGAAATCATTACGAGCGTAGGAAATTCCATACCGCCCTGAATAAACGGTGTTTGAACTACCGTGTACTCACCGTAAGCGTAATCGCCGAAAAGTTCCGAAAAGGTTTTTAAGGACTTTATTGCGTATTCCATTGACTCGTTTGGCGTTTCGTCGTCGTAGTAAAAGTAATTGACGACGGTATCACCGGCCTTACCGCTGACCGACTCAAAACTTTCGGAAAGAACCATTGAAAACGAACGCGCGTTTTCAAGTCTGAACTTATAATTTGCCTTTCCGTCCTGATTTTTTGCGTAAACTTTTTTGCCTGCGTGCGCCACGGCGTACTTTTCGTCAGCGGTAAAATTTACCGTGTAATCGGCGCATTCCGAAAAATAAGGGTCGCCTAAATCGTAGTAAACGCACTCGTAAAACCCGTCCTTATCCTTTGCGCAAAGTATCGGGTAAAATTCCGCAAGGTTGACCGTTTTGTCGTTTATACCGAGCCTTGCTATAACGTTTGCAATAGTTATGCGGTAATCGATAACTACCGTGACGCTTTCCCCGGGGAAAACTTCCTCGGCAAGTTTTACGGTAAGCACGTTTAAGTCATCGCCGCCGACCGAATAAGAAAGTTCGCTTTCGCCTTTTACCGAAAGTATTTCAATCCCGCCGTAGCTTTCCCCGTCGGGATAAGCAAGGTAGCGGTATTCTTCGCCCACCGGACTGCGCTTTGCCCCCTTTCTGTAAGCGTTTGAAAACAAATTAAATTTAAGTTCATTAAACGTCGTAATAGAATCGTTGAAAAACCTGACTTTTTCGCTTCCCGACAAAACGTTTTCGTCAAGCGTACAGGTAATTTCATACTCGCTTATCTGCTTTTCCGCTTTTTCGCCGCAACCTGTAAGCGGCAGGAATAAAATCAAGCAAACAAAAGAAAGTAAAACGCAAAATTTTTTCATATAAAAAACCCCGAATATGGTATTTCGCAATATCTTATTCGGGGAAACAAAATTTTATTATACTATCGACGGTAAAGTTTATTTTTCGTCAATGGCAAGATATTTTGAAGGGTTAATGCTTACGCCGTTTTCAATAACTTCAAAGTGAAGGTGTGCGCCTTCCTTGCTTTCCTGACGGTTTGTGACCGACACCCTTCCGATAAGTTCGCCTTTTGCGACGGTTTTACCTTGCGTTACTTCGTCGGCGTCTTCAAGCGAGTTATACACCGTTTTAAGTCCGTTACCGTGGTCTATAACAACCGTAAAACCTTTAAGAAGCGAGTTTTCAACCTTTTCGACTACTCCGCCGTAAACTGCGTAAACGGGCGTTCCTTCCGCAGCGAAAAAGTCTGTCGCCATGTGGGATGAAAACCTTTTAAGCGTGGAGTTATACGACATTGTTTCGGTATATAGTTCTACGTCCGTATAACTTTCAACCGGAAGAATAAAACTTACCTGTTCGGGCTGCGGATCGGGTTCGACGGGTTTAGGTTCGTCGTCAACCTTCCCGCTGACCGACTTGACCGTACCCGTATCCTTTTGCGAAACCATAACGAAAACGACCGAAAGTCCTACCGCAAGTATGCAAAGCGCAACCACGATGTACGATAAATTCCTTTTCAAAAAATTAACTACGTTGTTTTTCATAAAAAATGCTCCTTGTTTTTATGCGTTGATTATTGCCAACCTTTTATTTTTTATACGTTTATTTTAAAAACTTCCGAAAATAATAGGCGAGCCTACCACCGTCACTTGCTCCCCGACGAAGATATGTAAGTTCACTTTTTCGCCCTTTACCCTTTTGTATCTTTTAATTTGACTTGAATAGGCGTAATAACTCACGCCTTCAACTATTTTTTCGGTAAACACCAAACTTGCCGAATATCTCGATATAATTTGTTCGGGCGTGACTTTACCGCTATCGACGCAAAAACTTTCACCCGTGGCGGAAAGTATCGGGAAATTTTGTTCGCTTACTTTTTCCGCTACTCCCGACGAAGAATCGGAAAACCTGTAAACCGTGAACTCGTTTGTTTTGCCGTAAAACGTGGGCGTAAGATATGTCAGCGCCGCCGCCATAAAAAGAAGCGCAACCGCAAGTGCGACCGAAATTTTTTTAAACATAAAAATACTCTCCCTTTTACTTTGGGAGAGTATTGACAAGTTTTTATTATTTTATACGTTTAAGCCTTAATCAGCGGAGTGTCGGTGATTCCGAGTTCCCTTAAAACGCTCATCGTGTTAAGCCCTATCGGCGTGTCGCCCGAATACTTTAACGCAGTCGCCGTAACTATCGGCTTTTTATCGCCCGACAATGAAAAATAAGTACCCGTTATGCTTTTTGAGTGAGAAACAAGTTCGCACGTTTCTTCTTTGAGCGAATTCAATATAGGAATAAACCTTATAGAATTTTTTAACGTGGTCCGTTGTTTTAAAAGTTCTTCCGCAGTCTGCCTTTCATCAACGTTCAGCGTTTCCGCCACCTTTTCCGCACGGGAAATGTAGTCCGGCATAACTTCCGCCATGCCTTTAATTTTAAAAGATTCGTTAAACAGTTCAAGTAGTTTTAACGCACAAAAAAGTTCGTGCTTGGGAAGGGGCGACGCTCCGCCCGTTAAAAGACAAGCCGCGGCAAACACGGAAGATTTATTGATAAACGAGTCTATACGCCCGCCGATTGCGATTTTCAGTCCGTTATACAGTAAACAAAGCGGTCTGTTTTTAATAGGCTCTTTCGTAACAGTATAACTACCTTGTACGCCTTCCATGGCGATAAAGTACGCCCTTGCGTCCGCACTTTTACCCCTTACCGCCCTGTAATCGATAAGAGTGGTAAGTTTTGCCATGTTAAACGCATAAGCGTCCGCAATTTTGCCCGAAAGCAAACTTTCGTCAATAACAACGTACATGGTTTCAGCCCCTTTGACAAGATCGAGCGTTTTACCGTTTCTAACGAAAAATTCCTTTTCAAGAGTCCCTGAAAGATTTGCCGAAACGGGTACGAAAATAAGCGGTAACTCTTTTACGTTTGCAAAATATGACGCCGCACGGAAAAGCGCGCCTTCCGTAACCACCACCGCGCGCACGTCGTCGGGAAGATTAAACAGCGCACCGAAGTATTCCACCGTGTTATTTACGGGTGTCGGCATAATTATACTCACCGTTTTGGAATTTACTTTGGCAAGCGTTGAAGTGATAAGCTTTCCGTACTCGTCGTGGTTTTTTTCAGTCGTGACAAAAGCAACTTTTCCCGATGGGGCGACCTTTTTTATTATTTCCGTTAAGGTTTCGCCAATTTCGCCTTTACACAACAACAAATCGCTTAATCCGTTTAATTTTGTGGCGTCAAATTTGTTTTCCATACGCTTATAAGATACCTTAAAACTAAAAAAAAGTCAACGGCAGCCTTAAAATACGCCGTAAATTACAAAAAATAACAAAAATTTATCATTTTTTACAAAAAAATAATGATTTGCTATTGAAAGTTGCTTAAACTATGGTATAATATATACAAGAAAAAATGGAGGATATCCTAATGAACAAAAGTGATTTGATAAGGGCAATGGCAAATAATGCCGGAATTACTTTAAAGGACGCAGGTATCGCATTTGACAGTTTCATCGCCGCCATCACCGACGGACTTAAAGCAGGAGATAAAATTCAGATTTCCGGTTTCGGAACGTTTGAACTTAAAAAGAAGGGTGAAAGAGAGGGCATCAACCCCAAAACGGGCGAAAAAATTAAGATTGCCGCTTCCGCTACTCCCGTATTCAAATTCGGCAAGGTTTACAAAGATTCTTTTTAATTAAAGAGTTAAAGTAAAAGTATAAAACCCAAACAAACGAAAAGCCGTTGCGAAAAGCAACGGCTTTTTGATTGTTAAAAGTTCAATTTTCTATAAATGTATTCCCGAGTAGTAAAAAATACATAACAGCACGCCCATTATAACGAAAGCCGCCGCAACACCGGTAATCATACCGATTAAAAAGGTATTTTCATTTTTAACAGACGTTTGTCCGTTTTCTTGTATCTGCTCACTTATTCGTTGTTTGTTTTCCAGCAATTCATTATCGGAAACGCACAGCATAAATATCCCGCCAAGCAAACTACAAAAAAGAAGCGTTAATATACCCATAACCGTTAAATCTTCTTTTTTTGTTGCCTCGTTTAATCTCTTTATCGCAAGACAGCCTATTATTAAAGGCAAAATTAGTATTCCCTGTAATACCATTGATATGATAATAAAAACTTTTGCCGCAGTCCTCATTTTTACTTTTCTCCCCTGTTAATAAAACAGGTGATACGCTCCCGTAAATAAGCGTAACCACCCCATAAACGCCATACTGACTGGTAATACCGCAATAACCATATAGATTATGGTTGCAATTATTTCTCCGAATCCCTTTTTCATATTTTCTCCCTGTGTTTTTAATTATATTCTAATTATAATTAGATGTCAAGATAAATATACTAATTTTTGTTAGAATAATTTTATGGAAAAGTTAAATATAAGTGAAATGGCAAAGCGAATACGTGCTTTGCGCAATGAAAAAGGCGTCGATCAAAATACCATGGCGAAGGATATAAACGTTTCAAATGCGTCGATAAGTTACTGGGAAACTGCAAAGCAAATCCCTTCCGCCGAAGTAATTTACAAGATGGCAAAATATTTTGACGTTTCCGCCGACTATATTTTGGGAATTAAAGAAGACTAAAACGCCGTTGCGGATAGCAACGGCGTTTTGATTTTAATTTTTTATAAATTGTTGATATAGTTTACCGCTTGTGTGGCGGCAACCGCTCCGTCGCTCGTTGCGGTGACAAGTTGGCGAACGTTCTTCACCCTGTTGTCCCCTGCGACGAAAATACCTTTGGCGTTGGTTTTGCAATCTTCCCCGGCAACCACGTACCCCGCTTCGTCAAGATTTACAACCTTGCCGAAGTTTTGGTTTTCGGGGATGCGCCCGACTGCGACGAAAAGTCCTTTTACTTCAAGTTCTCGTTCAACGCCGTCGTTATTTTTTACGGTTATGCTCGTTAAACGTTTATCTGCGTTCAGCGAAACTACTTTACTGTTAAGTACAAACTCGACGTTTGGCTTTTCTTTAAGCTTTTTGACTGTGGATTCTTCCCCGCGGAAAGCGTCTCTTCTATGAATAAGGTAAACTTTTTCGGCTATATCCGCAAGATATAGTGCGTCTTCAAGTGCTGTGTTTCCGCCGCCCACGACCGCAACCGTTTTTTTGCGGTAAAACGCTCCGTCGCAAGTCGCACAGTAGGAAATTCCCCTACCGATAAGTTCGTCTTCACCCTCTACACCGAGTTTACGGTTTTCCGAACCCGTCGCAAGAATTACCGCTTTGCACTCGTACTCGCCGTTTTGGGTAATAACCTTTTTAACGTTCTTTTCCGAAACGACTTCTACCGCCTTGTCAAAGACTATCTCTGCGCCGAATTCTTTTGCTTGCTCGTACATTTTAGTCGCAAGGTCAAATCCCGAAATATGCGCCGCCGCCGGATAGTTTTCTATCTCGGGCGTATTTATTATTTGTCCGCCGTAAGACTTCGCTTCAAGCACCAAAACGCTTTTTGCCGCACGCCTTACGTATATCGCGGCGGTAAGCCCCGCAGGACCTGCGCCGACAACAACTACGTCGTACATATTATTCTCCGATAAGCTTTTCAACTTCCGCTTTGGGCAAAAGCCCTACGCTTCTTTTAACTTCCTTGCCGCCCTTAAATACGACGAGACAAGGAATAGAATAAACGTCGTAATCTTCGGCGAGAATATCTTCGTCGTCAATGTTTACCGACGCGAATTTAACGTCGTCACGACTTTCCGCAAGTTCGTCGATAATCGGCTTTAACATTTTGCACGGACCGCACCAGCCGGCGTTAAAATCAACTAATACGGGTTTATCCGACTTTAATACTTCACTTTCAAAATTGTCTTTGGTAATTTCAACTACTGCCATAACTTTCTCCTTTACTTATTAAGTAATTCCGCTACGTCTTCTTCTATTTGTTCGGGTGCGTAGGTGGGGCTGTATCTTTTAACGACGTTGCCTTCCTTATCAACTAAAAACTTGGTAAAGTTCCATTTAATGTCGCCCTTTTCCTTTGTGGTTTTACTTAAACCCTTTACCATTTTCATAACCATTTTGTTTTTTATGCCCTTGACTTCGTCGTCCTGCTTTTCCCTTTTAAGGAAGGTGTAAAGCGGTTCTTCGTTTTCACCGTTTACTTCTATTTTGGCAAGTTGATCGAAAGTCGTTTTGTATTTTGCGGTACAAAATTCGTGAATTTCGGTATCAGAACCCGGCGCTTGGTTGCCGAACTGGTTGCACGGAAAGTCAAGAATTTCCAAACCCTGTTCGTGATACTTTGCGTAAAGTTCTTCAAGCCCCTTGTATTGCGGAGTAAATCCGCAACCGGTAGCGGTGTTTACGACGAGCACGACTTTGCCTTTAAGGTCTGCTAAATCGAGTTCGCCTTCTCTTCTTTTTTTAACTTTGTAATCATAAAAAGACATTTTTCTTTACTCCTTTTATTTAATATTTTATACCTCTTTTTAAGAGATAATAAACGTTTTAAGCGGGATTAAACTTTGATTTCCCCTGTTTACATTTCGGACATTTCCAGTCTTCGGGAAGGTCGTCAAACGCTACTCCGTCGTGTTCGGCGGGATCGTAAACGTATCCGCAAATCGCACAAACGTACTTGCCCGTCTTTTTAAACACCGAAAAGTCAACGTCGGCTAAAACCGTCGGAACAGGATTATCAAGATCCATTACCCGCTTTGCTTCCAAATTTTCGTAGCCTTGCGGAGTATGTGTTCCGCAGTAAACGGTCGGGTGATTTTTAATAAACTCACGAACGTTGTTTAATGTTTCGCGAGCGGCTGCTTTATCATCGTAAACTACCGAAAGTTTGTTTTGATAAAGCGCCTCGTCGACGTACGTAATGTCGCCGTGCAACATAAAGAAAAGTCCGCCGTCCTCAACGATTACTATACTGTTGCCGTTGGTATGTCCTTTTGCTTTGATAAAATAAACTCCGGGCACTATCTTTTGCGACGCAGGAAAGTTATAATACGCACCGTCGGTAAATTCAACGGGAACTATATTGTTAAGTCCTTTAAGTTCGTCCGCACCGATTTCATCCGCATTTACGTAAATTTTTGCGTTCGGGAAAGAACGTAATTCACCCGAGTGGTCGGCATGCCTGTGTGTAAGCAAAATTTTCGTTATTTGTTCGGGCTTGTATCCGAGATTTTTAAGCGCGTCCATATAACTGCAAATATCAAACCCGGTAAAACCGAAACTGTTTTCGTCGGGAGTTTCTTCGGGAGTACCCGCCGGAAGTCCCGTATCGACGAGAATTACTTCCTTGCCCGTATCTATTAAATAATTTTGTAAACTTCCGCGATAACGGATATTTTTATCATACTTTTCCGCTTCGCCTTCGCCGCCGAAAGCAAAAGGTTGTGTGTAAAACCCGTCTCTTCTGAATTTTACCGCTTTAATTTCCATAGTTAATTCTCCTTTCCGTCGTTTAATATTTTATAAATAAGTTTTTTATATAAAATTGCTTCTTCAACCGTAAACCAAGGTTCTTCGGCAAGTGTTTTTGGAACGTTGACCGCCTTATCCCTTAACTTCCTGCCTTGTTCGGTGAGCGAAATAACTATGTTTCGTTTATCCGACTCATCTTTTACTATGCTGACGTAACCCTTTTCTTTAAGTTTTTTTAGAAGCGGTGCAAGCGTGTTTGCTTGAAGGTATAAACACTTTACTAAATCCTTTTCGTTGACCGACTCCTTTTCCCACATAACCATCATTACGATATATTGCGTGTAAGTAAGTCCCAAGTCTTTAAGGAGCGGTTGATAACGCCTTATAATTTTGTTCGCCGCAGCATAAGTCGGAAAACACAACTGATTTTTAAGCAAAAGCAAGTCGTAGTCGCAAAAAGTTTGTTCTACTTTATCTACTTTTACATTTTCAATTTTTTCGCTCTTTTGTTTTTCCATACCTAAATTATATCGCATACGACATATTTTGTCAACACTATTTTAAATCTTTTTCCATGAAAAATAAAAAAGGCTACTCAAATGAGTAGCCTTTAATTTTAACGTAAGCTTAAACCGTTAATTACTTAATGATTTTAGCAACAACGCCCGAACCAACCGTTCTGCCGCCTTCACGGATAGCGAAACGTAAGCCTTCTTCCATAGCGATAGGCGTAATTAAGTTTACGTGAATCGTTACGTGGTCGCCAGGCATAACCATTTCAACGTCCTTGGGGAGTTCGATGGAGCCGGTAACGTCGGTAGTTCTGAAATAGAACTGAGGACGATAGTTGTTGAAGAACGGAGTGTGACGGCCGCCTTCTTCAGCTTTCAATACGTAAACCTGACCTTCGAATTCGGTGTGGGGTTTAACAGTACCGGGTTTAGCGATAACCTGTCCACGTTCAATGTCCTTCTTGTCGATACCACGGAGAAGCGCACCAACGTTGTCGCCTGCCTGTGCTTCGTCAAGAGTTTTACGGAACATTTCAAGACCGGTAATAACGGTCGTTCTGGATTCGTCGGAAAGACCAACGATTTCAGCGGGATCGTTAACTTTTGCTACGCCACGTTCAACCCTACCGGTAGCAACCGTACCACGGCCGCTGATGGTGAAGACGTCTTCAACCGGAAGAAGGAAGGGTTTGTCAGCATCCCTTTCAGGAGTGGGGATGTAGCTGTCAACAGCATCCATAAGTTCGAAAATGCATTTGCATTCGGGAGCGTTCTTGATTTCGTCAGCGGTGTGATCGCCCTGAGCATATTCAAGTGCTTTAAGAGCAGAACCCTTGATGATGGGGGTAGTGTCTCCGGGGAAGCCGTATTCGGAAAGAAGATCCCTGATTTCCATTTCAACGAGTTCCTGTAATTCAGGATCGTCGAGCTGGTCGCATTTGTTCATGAATACGATGATGTAAGGAACACCAACCTGACGAGCGAGAAGAATGTGTTCTCTCGTCTGGGGCATGGGTCCGTCGGTAGCAGCAACAACGAGAATTGCGCCGTCCATTTGAGCTGCGCCGGTGATCATGTTTTTAACGTAGTCAGCGTGGCCGGGGCAGTCAACGTGCGCATAGTGACGTTTAGCCGTCTGATATTCAACGTGTGCGGTGTTGATTGTTATACCACGAGCCTTTTCTTCAGGTGCTTTATCGATTTCGTCGTATCTCATCTTCTGAGCTTCGCCGAAAGCAGCAAGCGTCATAGTGATAGCCGCGGTAAGGGTGGTTTTACCGTGGTCAACGTGACCGATAGTACCGATGTTAATGTGCGGTTTACTTCTGTCAAATTTTGCCTTTGCCATTAGAATTTCCTCCAATTACTCTGTTTATTTATAATTTTTAATTGATTTTTATTGAGTTATACTTATTTTACAATAATTTTACCTAATTGTCAAAAGTTTTTAAGCTTTTTTGCCTATTATCTTTTCTGCGACTGATTTAGGTACTTCGTAGTAGTGGTCGAACTGCATCGTGTAGTTGCCGCGGCCCTGCGTCCTTGAACGAAGGTCGGTTGCATAACCGAACATTTCCGCAAGCGGGATGTGTGCGTCGATAACCTTAATGCCGTTACGGTCTTCCGTTCCCTGAATAATTCCACGACGAGCGGTAACGTTACCCATAACGTCGCCGAAGTATTGATCGGGGGTAAGAATTTCAACCTTCATTATCGGCTCTAAAAGAACGCATTTTGCTTTTTCAAGACCGTCTTTAAGTGCCATTGAACCGGCAATCTTAAACGCCATTTCCGAAGAGTCGACGTCGTGATAACTTCCGTCGTAAACGGTGACCTTAAAGTCAACGACTTCGTATCCTGCGAGAATACCGTTTTTAGCGGCTTCCTGAATACCTTTGTTGATAGGTTGAATAAATTCTTTCGGGATAGATCCGCCGACGGTTTCGTCAACGAATTCGTATCCTTTACCGGGTTCTTGCGGTTCCAAACGGATTTTACAATGTCCGTACTGACCGTGACCACCCGTTTGACGCTTAAACAAACCTTCCGCTTCAACTGCCTGACGAATAGTTTCCTTGTAAGAAACCTGAGGCTTACCTACGTTAGCTTCTACCCTGAATTCACGGAGAAGTCTGTCAACGATAATTTCAAGGTGAAGTTCGCCCATACCTGCGATAATCGTCTGCGAAGTTTCGGGATCGGTATAAGTCTTGAACGAAGGATCTTCTTCTGCAAGTTTTGCAAGCGCAAAGCCCATCTTTTCCTGACCGGCTTTCGTCTTCGGTTCGATTGCAACCTGAATAACGGGGTCCGGGAATTCCATTTTTTCAAGAATTATAGGATTGTTTTCGTCGCAAAGCGTATCGCCTGTCGTCGTTTCTTTTAAACCGACGAGCGCAACGATTTCACCTGCGGAAACTTCTTCGACTTCTTCACGGTGGTTAGCGTGCATACGGAGAATACGTGCAACCCTTTCCTTTTTGCCCTTAACGCTGTTATAAACGTAAGAACCGGTTTTAAGAGTACCTGAGTAAGCCCTGAAAAACGCAAGTTTACCAACGAACGGGTCAGCCATGATTTTGAATGCCAAACCGCAGAACGGAGCGTCGAAAGATGGCTTTCTTTCGATTTCGTTTCCGTCTTCGTCTTCACCCTTGATTTCGCCTACGTCGAGCGGGTTGGGGAGATAATCGACAACCGCATCGAGAAGGTTCTGAACGCCCTTGTTCTTATACGACGAACCGCAAAGAACGGGTGTCAATTTCATAGCGAGAGTCGCTTTTCTTAAACCCTTTTTGATTTCTTCAACAGAAAGGTCGCCTTCTTCAAAGTACTTTTCCATTAAAGCGTCGTCCTGTTCGGCGGCGATTTCAACGAGTTTTGCGCGGACTTCTTCAACTTTGTCCTTGTATTCGGCGGGAACATCGGTAACTTCGATTTCCTTACCTAAGTCGTCTTTATAAATATCGGCTTTTCTGGTTAAAACGTCGATAACTCCGACGAAAGTGTCTTCCTTACCTATCGGGAGAAGAATCGGAACAGCGTTAGCATGAAGACGTTCGTGCATCATGTTGATAGCGTTTTCAAAGTTTGCGCCGTTTATATCCATTTTGTTGACATAAGCGATACGCGGAACTTTGTACTTATCAGCCTGACGCCAAACCGTTTCACTTTGAGGTTCAACGCCGCCCTTTGCACAAAACGTTGCGACAGCGCCGTCCAAAACACGAAGCGAACGTTCAACTTCAACCGTGAAGTCAACGTGTCCGGGCGTGTCGATAATGTTTATTCTATGACCCTTCCAATAACAGGTAGTTGCGGCACTCGTTATCGTGATACCGCGTTCTTGTTCCTGTTCCATCCAGTCCATAGTAGCGGCACCTTCGTGAACTTCGCCGAGCTTATGCGTTTTGCCCGTATAGAACAAAATACGTTCGGTCGTCGTCGTTTTACCTGCGTCGATGTGCGCCATTATGCCTATGTTTCTGGTTAAAAGTAAATCACTGTCTTTCGGCATTAGTCTTCTCCAAATTAAAATTTATAATGAGCAAAAGCCTTGTTAGCTTCAGCCATTCTGTGAGTGTCTTCTTTCTTCTTGACAGCGTTGCCCGAATTGTTGAACGCTTCAACGAGTTCGGCAGCGAGCCTTGAACTCATTTCACGTTCGCTTCTTTTCCTTGCTGCTGCAACGAGCCAACGGATAGCAAGCGTCTGTCTTCTTTCAGCCCTGATTTCTATCGGGACTTGGTAGTTGGCACCGCCAACCCTCCTTGCCTTAACTTCAACCATAGGCACAATGTTGTTAAGCGCCTGGGTAAACATTTCCATCGGTTCCTGACCAACTTTTTCCGCCGCTGCGGTAAAAGCGTCGTAAACGATGCCCTGCGCGATTCCCTTTTTGCCGTCCTGCATAACTTGGTTTATGAGTTTTGCAACAACCTTGTCGCCGTAAACGGGATCGGGAAGAACGTCTCTTTTAGCAATATTGCCACGTCTTGGCATATTAAATCCTCCTTTAATTTTTTTGCGCTCGATTTCAGCGCTGATTAAGGGTAAACCCTTTTCAATCGGCTATCACTTGCCCTTTCGGGTAGCGAACCTTCTGCCTTTCGGCATACTGCCTACCAAACTCGGGTTAATTTTCCGAAAATATTTCCGATTTTAAGTAGGTGTTTGTTTTTAAGTAAAATTCAGATTAAAAACTGTTTTTACTTAGGACGTTTTGCGCCGTATCTCGATCTTGCCTGTTTGCGTTTTGCTACGCCTGCGGTATCGAGTGCGCCGCGGATAATGTGGTATCTTACACCAGGCAAGTCTTTAACCCTGCTCTCTTTCAGTGCCGTGATCACCGACGGTACCTACTATCAGGATCCTGAGGATAAAGCATACCCCAACGTCGTGGCGAAGGCTCAGAACCGTGAAATCG
>JAXFZW010000155.1:0-2682 GCA_034184645.1 Clostridia bacterium
AAGGTAACTAAATTGGCGCGCGCGGTAACGTCGGTATCCTTTAACGCAATACCGATAGACGCAGCCTCTAACGGCGAACGCCCCGTGTAGCACTCTTTGGGATCGTACCCTAAAACCGAAAGGTTAGCAACGTCGCTACCTGGTTTAAGCCCGTCTGCCACCGTCTTGCAAAGCCCCACTTCCGAAACCTTGCAAAGCCCGTCTATAAACGGTTTTTTCGCTAAATCGAGGGGCGTTTTACCGCCTAAACTTTTTTGCGGATAGTCCGCCATTCCGTCGCCTAAAATTACCGCGTATTTCATAAATCACTCCAATCAATCGGCGTTTTGCCGTGTTTAATTAAATATTCGTTGGTTTTGTTAAAATGTCCGCACCCGAAAAACCCGTTATAAGCGGAAAGTGGGCTGGGGTGCGCACACTCTAAAATAAGGTGCTTGTTTGCGTCTATAAGTGGCTTTTTCGCGCGGGCGTTCGCGCCCCATAAAAGGAACACGACGTTTTCGCGGAGCGCGGAAATCTTTTTTATAACCCCGTCGGTAAACTCTTCCCACCCCTTTCCTTTATGGGAATTTGCCGCGTGAGCGCGCACGGTTAAAACGGAGTTGAGTAACAGTACGCCCTGACGCGCCCAACCCGTAAGGTCGCCGTCTTTAAAATCGCCCTTGCCCGTTTCCGCCTTTATCTCCTTAAAGATATTGACAAGCGACGGCGGAAGTTCAGTACCCCTCGGCACGGAAAAGGAAAGCCCCATCGCCTGCCCTTCTTCGTGATAGGGGTCTTGCCCGATAATTACCGCCTTTACGCCGTTAAATGGCGTAATCTTCATACTGTTGAACACGTCGTACATAGAAGGATACACCGTGCGGGACGAGTATTCGGACTTTAAAAATTCCCTTAATTTTAAGTAGGACGGCGAAGAAAACTCTTCTTTTAAAATTTCGTCCCACTCTTCGGTGATTTTTATCATAGACAGGTATATTTTAACATTTTGCGTTGACAAAAGCAATACAATTATATATAATAAAAAAGTTTTTAGGAAAAGCGTATGGGAATTATAGATATTATCCTTATAGGCGTTGCGCTCGCGACGGACGCGTTTGCCTTGACTATCGCCAACTGCACGGCTTACGAAAAGTCGTTAAACCGCAAAAAGGAGTGGGCTATGCCCCTTTCCTTTGCCCTTTTTCAGTTCGCTATGCCCATTTTCGGGTTTTTGCTCGGCGGTTTGGTGGCGGACTTCATTCAGTCGTTCGCGAAATTTTTAACGGCGGGTATTTTCTTTATCCTGTCGGCGAAAATCTTTTTCGATATTATAGAAGAACGCCGTAAAGACGGCGAAACCCCAAAACGCAAGGCGCAGGCGTTTACCGTAGGCGTTTTGATTTTACAGGCGGTTGTCAAAATCTTCATGTCGTTATTAACGCTTAAATCTTCTTCGTGAATTGGATTGAGCATTGCCTCTCTAAAAGGACATACTTCATAATCCCCAATATGTTCGTCTAACTAATGAAGTAAATGGCGAACCGCAATTTTATTATCTAAATCAGTTTTAGATGAACTTTTTAAATTTTCTAGTTCATCAAGAGTTATTGATGAAATAATAAACCTTTCTTTAGTATTAAATAAATTGTCTTTGTTTAAAATTAAAGAACATGTATCATAAAATTTATTCATCATCTTCGTCGTAGTCCTCCTCATAGTCAACTTCCTCAGGTAAAGCAAAACCAATTACATTAGTGACTTGACCTTTTACTTCTTCTTCTTCAGCCATATCATTAATTTTGTTTTGAATTGTCTGAGCATCGACCATTAATTTACCTTTTAAATTTTCCATCCATTGAACAGTAATTGCAGATAACTATTCAATAACTGGAAGGCCAAAGGCATAAATAAACATTCCTAATAATACATAAAAAAGAATAATACAGACCACTTCCTCTCTTACATATTTAATAGAAAGTTATTTCAATAATTTTATCTATTTCTAACCAAATAAATAAAAATGCTTATGATTAAATATCATAAGCATTTAAAAGCATAGCATCTCCAAAATATTTATTTGCTTTATCTAATTCCCAAGGCATTCCAACAAATATTACTTCATCAATATATTTTTCATCGTTGCAATTTGCGGCAATAATCATTTCTTTATAATTAAATTGAAAGCTTGGACTAAAATTATGAGAATCAATCCATTCTTTATTAGGAATATAAATTTCATAATCTATTCCATGAAGCATTTCAGGTTTCATTTGCCAAAAACAATCATTACTAATAATTATATGCTCTTTAGATTTTTGAAGTTTTTTGTAATTATATCGTAATGCATAAAGAGAAAAAAATTTAATATCAGGTCTTGTTGTCATTGCCGCAAATCTTTTCGTACACTCCAATATCATTTAAAAGAGTATTTGTATCTTCGTCTTTATATCCTTCGTGATCATTAGCGCGAATACGTTGATACATTCTTTCTTTTCCATTAATATAATTATAAAGTTGCGCTTTAGTTGCTTCAATTGCAATATTAATTTCTCGCATAGCTTTTTCAACATTTCTAATTTCTCTATTTAGTCTCTTGGCTTCATAAGAGTCAGGATTATAGCGAGGACTATTTACCATTGTTCCAAGAAGATGTTTATAAGCTTTAAGTTCTGGATGAAGTTCTCTATTTTTATAATTTTG
>JAXFZW010000156.1:0-2813 GCA_034184645.1 Clostridia bacterium
CCCCGCCCCGCAAACCGCAATCTTTGCTCCAGCCTTTTGTCATAATTGCCACAATTTCTGCCCTTATTTTTTTCGCTTCTTAAACCCTTTCATTTACGACGATTTTTAAAATTGTTTCACATGAAACACCTTTCGCGGCAAAATTGTTTCACGTGAAACAGCAGTTTTTGCCACTTTTAAAATATTTCATTTAAAATCTTTAAAAAATCAATAAAAACGGGCAAAAATAAGCAAAAATGCAAAAATTTACATAAAAACAAATTTAGCGCATAAAAATTTTTAATACATTTTTGGATATTAAACTTTTGAAGAAAACGGATAATAATTGCAAAAATCCTTTGTCCGATGTAAAAACTCTTGTTTCACGTGAAACAAGAATGGATAATTTGTCGCCTATAACTGGGTTTGGGTGTGTTGTGTTTTTGCCAAAATCGGCATTTAAAAAATCCGATTTTAACGCTCTGAGACAGAATGGCAAAAATTTTTTACCGGATAATTTTACCGGTATTCTGTATCACAATGGGGCGATTTTTGATAATAATTATGGTTATTGCATTTTATAAATAATTATATTAAAAAACGTACTACGTTTTGCGCTTATGTTTATTTATCAATTTTTTTAATACAACAATGATTTTAGCGCAAAAAATATTTTATGCGCCATGTAAAATTGATATTTTTATATTTTCAAGTATAAAAAGTTTTTAGTTGGAAATAATTACGGCTATGATAAGGTCTAAAATAAAGCAAATTTTTGCAGAAAGCACCGATACGGAAACCTTTTGTTTTAATTCCTTTAATTTTAATTGCGGAGAATCGGTCGGCGGTGCGCTTAACAGTTGTAATAAATTCAATAAAAAGCCCATAGTCGTTTGCGTGGGTAGCGATTTGGTTTTAGGGGATAGTTTAGGTCCGCTTGTTGGGACTATGCTCGTTCGTTGCAAGGCGCCGGCTTATATTTACGGCACTTTAAGTTCGCCCGTAACCGCAAAGGAAATTGCTTGCGCGAAAGTTCATTTAAAGATGCTCCACCCGGAAAGTTTTGCGGTCGCTATTGACGCTGCGGTCGGAAACGCAGAAGATATAGGGCTTATCAAAGTTGCCAATAAGGGCTTAAAACCGGGGCTTGGCGTAGATAAAAATCTTGGAATTTTAGGTGATTGCAGTATTATCGGCGTTGTTGCCGAAAGATCAAAACAAAATTATAATCTTTTTAACCTTACGCGCCTTAATTTAATTTACAAAATGGCGGAGCAGATCGCCGACGGTGTAGATAAATTTTTAAGGCGCTATGCGGAGCAAAACCAAATAACGGCGTAAGTTTTTGGGCATAGTCAATTAGAAAATAAGATTTACTTATGCGTAATTTGAATATATAAAAGGCATATTAAAACATAACGGCGGTGCAAAAATGCACCGCCGTTATTCGTTATACGTTATTTTTTTAATAATTCTTTGGCAATGGACAAAATAAGATTTTGCTGTTTTTCGGAAAGGTTATTAAAGATCGCCATCATTTCCAACCGTTCGGAATTTTCCGTAGTAGTTTTATTAAACTCGTAAGACAATAATTCGTCGGTGGAAACGTCGAACACGGTTGCTAATTTAACGATATATCCCGCGGTGGGCTCATTAATTTCGTTCTCCCAAAAATATATCGCGCCCTGCGACACTCCGATTTTTTCCGCGAGCATTTTTTGGCTCAAATTCTTTTCCGTTCTCAATTCTTTTATATTTTTACCTATCATTATAATCCCCATAACAGTAAACTTGTTAAAAACTATTTTACTATTTTTATTTTTCTAAACCCTTGCAAAATAGTATTCTGTTTGATATAATGTGTAATATAACAGAAAACTAATTAAAAGCGCAAAAAGGCGTATTCAACAGTTGGTTTACCCGTTGTAAAACTCCGCCGTTTTTATAAGATTTTTTGCATTTAACAGGCCTTTTTTAAGCGAAAAGCGATAAATTTTAGCCAAAGTAAACAGATTGTTTACAATATTAACAACTTGTTTAGCGAATTTTGGTTACAAATCGCCTTCGGTTTTGCTATAATGAAAACAAAAAAAGGAGAAAAGGGTATGATTTCAGAAAACATTAAAAAATTGCGTAGCGATAAAATGCTTACGCAAAAAGAACTTGCCGATAAACTTCACGTTACGGCACAAGCGGTATCCAGATGGGAAAACGGCGAAGTAGAGCCGTCCGTCGGGACTATCAGCGCTTTGGCGGAAATTTTCGGCGTTACGACGGACGAGATTATCGGCGGTCCGGATAAAAAGCCGGAAAAAGAAACGGTAATAAAAACCGAATACGTAGTTAAAGAGCAAAAACCCGTACTTGCCGTGTGCGCGCAATGCAATAAACCTATATATGAAGGCAAAGACATTGTTCGTAAACAAGTGCATCACGGGCGCAGTTACGAAACGAAAATCATCTGCAAATCCTGCAACGATGCAAACGTAAAACGGGCGCACGACCAAGCCGTTGCGCACGGGGAATTGCAACGCAAACGTTCCTTCTTGTGGGGCGGTCTTGCCACGGCGCTCATTGTGGCGATCGCACTCGGTATTGCGTTTGCGTCTTCGTGGGACGTGGTTAAAATAGTTGCGGCAACGGTCGTCGCCGTTCTGTTCTTCCCGTTTTTATCCTGTTTGTTTTTGCAAAACAATTTTATAGGCGACTTGTTCGAATGGATAACGACGTGGAGCATAAAAATGCCGGGGCTTATTTTCACGCTTGACCTTGACGGAATAATCTGGCTTTTAAGCGTAAAATTATTATTATGGATTTTAGGCGCAATGTTAACA
>JAXFZW010000157.1:0-18493 GCA_034184645.1 Clostridia bacterium
CGAAATTACGGGGGGTAAACAGTCGGCGATCTCACAGCATTTAAGGAAACTTAAAGACGAGCATATCGTCAAAAGCAGAAGGGAAGCCAACCAGATACTTTATTCGATCGCTGACGAACACGTTTCGCTTATCATAAGGACTGCGCTTGACCACCTTAAATGTTTTCATTGTGAAAACGACGGTTGCAGTAAGTGTCCGCATAAATAAATCATAATTAAAAGGCAATGCGAAATTGCCTTTTAAAAGCAAAACAATATTAGTAAATTATAATATGCTAAATAAATAACCCTTCATAGGAGAGACGTAAAATGGAAGAGAGAGAAAGTTTTTTAAAAGAGTACGCTTTTGAAGTTATTAAAATAGCGATAGCAAGTATACTTATCGTGTTGGCACTTGCGCTCGATTTAACTCTTTGGGTAAAAATAAGCGTTTGTGCGGCGGCGGCGATAATCGCAGGGTTTAATTTGATTTTGGAACTGCCCGACGCAATAAGGGAAAAGGAATTTTTCGGCGAAAATACTTTAATGCTTATCGCAAGCGTTGTTGCTTTCGTTATAGGCGAATACGTTGAAGGCGGAATAATTTTAATACTTTTTTCGCTCGGTGAACTTTTGGAAGACGTTGCAACCGACAATTCGCATAAAAAGATTGCCGGACTTGCGGAAATGCGCACGGACAAAGCAAGGCTTGTCGTCGGTAAAGCGGTCGTTGAAGTGTCGCCTGATGAAGTGCAGGTCGGCAGCGTTATAGAAGTTAGAAAAGGGGACAGAGTGCCTATCGACGGAGAACTTTTAAGCGATTTCGGTGAATTTGACTTAAAAGCAATTACGGGTGAAAGCAAGTTTTATTCGGTTGAGCGTGGCGAAAAGGTTTTCGGCGGCGGTGTAAATAAAGGTGACGTAGTAAGAATAAAAACCACGGTAAAATATGCCGACAGCACGACGGAAAGAATAATTGCCATGGTTGAAAGTTCTGAGGAGAAGAAAGCAAAGTCGCAAAAATTCATAACGTCGTTTTCTAAAATATATACGCCGGCGATAATACTTTTGGCGATTTTGGTCGCCGTAATTCCGCCTATATTCGACGGTTATAATTTTACTGCGTGGATAATGAAAGCGTTAAACTTTATGGTTATTTCATGCCCGTGCGCCCTTGTTATTTCAGTTCCGCTCGCATATTTTGTCGGTATAGGTAGCCTAGCAAAAAGGGGTGTTCTCGTTAAGGGCGGAAGTTATCTCGAAACGCTGTCCAAAGCCAAGATTTTTGCGTTTGATAAAACGGGGACTCTTACCGAAGGTAAATTTTTCGTTGCTGATTTCAAAACGCAAAACGAGACTGAAAAAGTTGAAGTTCTGTCTGCGGCATATTCACTTGAAAACGCTTCTTCACATCCCGTGGCAAAGGCGATTTTTGAGTTTTGTGCTAAACATGGCGCGTGCGGTTTGGAATTTGAAAGTATCAGCGAAAAGTCGGGCGTCGGTGTTTACGGAAGAATAAACGGTGACGAGTATATTATCGGTGGGGAAAAACTTTTAAAAATTGAAAATATTTTTATCGAAGGAAAAAAGTCTTCTGCAATTTATCTTGTTAAAAACAAAAATATAGTAGCCGAATTTTACGTTGAAGACAGAGTAAAAGAAGACGCTGCGTCAACCGTTTCGGCACTTAAAAAGTGCGGAGCAACCGATTTTTACGTTTTGTCGGGCGACGAAAATTCCGCAGTTCAAATTGCCGCAAAATCGGCCGGTATCGACAAAGCTTTCGGCTCGCTTATGCCTGAAAACAAACTTGAAATAACCGAAAAACTTATAAGCGAAAATAAGGGTGTCGTATATACGGGCGACGGAATAAACGACGCACCTACGTTAAAACTTGCCGACGTCGGCGTTGCTATGGGCGGTCTCGGTTCGGAAGCGGCGATAGAGTCAGCCGACGTAGTAATTATGGACGACGACGTAAAGAAAATTGCCGTCGCCAAAAAGCACGCTAAAAAGGTAAGAAGAATTGTTTTGGAAAATATTATCGGTTCGCTTGCGGTTAAAATCGCAATAATGATCGTCAGCGTAATAACCGCCGTTCCCGTGTATATAGCAATGGCGGGCGACGTTGGGGTTATGTTAATCGCCGTGGTAAATTCGCTGCGCGGTTATAAAGTTAAGGAGTTCGATAAAATAAAGTAGGTTAAATTATTTAATAATTTAAAGTTGCGTTTAATCGCTTGTAAAGGTTTACTCGTTGTGATAAAATTAAAATATCATTATCATAATGGAGAACTTTATGAGCGATTTTTTTGTTGAAGATTTAAAAATTGCCGACGTCGGCGAATACAGGAGCATACCTTTCTGGTCGTGGAACTCAAAACTCGAACCGGAAGAACTCGTTTCTCAAATCAAATGGATGAAAGATTGCGGGTTCGGCGGTTTTTTTATGCACGCCAGGGGCGGACTTATAACCGAGTATTTAAGCGACGACTGGTTTAAGTGTATCGACGCTTGCGTTGACGCCGCTAAAAAATACGGGCTTGACGCATGGGCGTACGACGAAAACGGTTGGCCAAGCGGATTTGCTGGCGGCAAACTTTTGGAAGACGAAAACAATCGCGACAAGTATTTAACTTACGAGTTCGGTAAGTTTGACAAAAATGCGCTCGTTTCATATAAAGTCGGCGAAACTACTTTAAGAAGGGTAAAGACTGCGGGGCAAGGGGAATATCTTAACGTTTACGAACACACCGCAACTTCTACCGCAGATATATTAAACGGCGAAGTCGTCGATAAATTCATTGCACTTACACACGAAGAGTATAAAAAACGTTTAGGCGCAAAGTTCAAAAAAGACCTTTCGGGCTTTTTTACGGACGAACCGCAGTATTATCGTTGGGGGCATCCTTATACCGTCGCCGTAAAAAAATATTTTGCGGAAGTCTATAAGGAAGATATTTTAGACGGTTTAGGACTTTTATTCAGCGAAAAGAAAGGTTACCGCGCTTTTAGATACAAGTATTGGCTTGCAATGCAAACGCTTATGCTTGAAAACTTCGCTAAAAAAATATATAACTGGTGCGAAAATAACGGGGTAAGTTTAACCGGACATTATATCGAAGAAACCACGCTTGAAAATCAAATGATATGTTGCGCCGGAATAATGCCATTTTATCAGTACGAACATATCCCCGGTATGGATAAACTCGGCAGAACGATAGATTCTGCGCTTCCGCCGAGGCAGGTGTCGTCGGTTGCTCGCCAAACGGGTAAAAAGCGTGTAATTACCGAAACTTTTGCTCTTTGCGGCTGGGACGTTACGCCGAAGGAACTTAAAAGAATTGCGGAGTGGCAGTACGTCGGCGGCGTAAACGTAATGTGTCAACACCTGTTGCCGTATTCCGAAACAGGCGAAAGGAAAAGAGATTATCCTGCACACTTCTCGTGGGTAAATCCGTGGGTTAGGAAGGATTTTAAATCGTTTAACGACTATTTTGCAAGGCTCGGCTATCTTTTGGGCGAAAGCGAAGAACCTGTTTCCGTCGCCGTGTTTAACCCGATTCGCAGTATGTATTTTGACTATAAGCGTGATTCTATGGGCAAAAACTATGCGGTGTTCGGAAGGCAATACGCCGACATTGACGGTGAATTTATTGCGCTCGTCGATAAACTTGCGTCTATGAATATTCCTTTCCATATCGTTGACGAAACGGTTATGGAAGATTTAAAAGCGAGTGCAACAGACGGGAAACTTACGGTCGGCAAATGTACTTACGACTACGTGGTTTTCCCAAAAGTTTACACTATGGGTAGTTATTCCGCAAAGCTTTTTGAAAAAATGTACGAACAGGGCGGCAAACTTTTGTTTACCTATGCAAAGCCCACGTATCTTGAAGGGGAAAAACATTCTTATAAATTTGCGACCGGCACGTCCTTAAAGCAGATTTCGGACGCACAACCTTACAAGGTAATTACGAACAACAAAAAATTAAACACGACATATAGAATTTACAAGGGTAAAAAATATATTTACGCAGTTAATTTAGACGAAGAAAAACCTGCAAAGGTTTCGTTTGAAGGCGATTTCCATTGTTTTTACTCGGTAAATCTGGAAGACCTTACCGAAAAGAAGGTTTCTAAAACTTTAACCTTTGAACCGATGGAGTCAAAGGTATTGTTCTTGTCAAACGAATTCTGTGCCGAAGAATTAAAGGAAAACGAAATAGTGTTAAAGGGCAGGTACGAAGTTGTATCCGACAGCGGCAACTATATGTTGCTTGACAAAGTTTGCTACTCAAAGGACGGCGTTTCGTATTCCAAGCCGCTTTCGTATATGGGCATTTTCAATACTCTTTTAACCGAAAGATACGAAGGCGACCTTTACTTAAAATATACGTTTACCGTAAAGGATAGACCCAAAAACATTTCGTTTATTGCGGAAAACGTAAAAAACAGCGTTTGTACGCTTAACGGTAAAAAACTTGTCTTTGACGGTGTTTCGGATTTTGATAAAGGATTTTTGAAAGCGGATATATCTCGTTTTATCAAAAAGGGTGAAAACGAAATTGTACAAAAAATAAGATTTTTCGAGAGTGAAAAAGTTTATTATGCATTGTTTGGCGAAAACGTAACCGAAAGTCTTAAAAACTGTCTTGTTTACGACACGACGATCGAGGCCGGCTATCTTTTCGGCGACTTCGGCGTATATGAAGAAAAGGGCTTTACGAAAGGCAAGGAAAAGAACGTGCTGATAGGGGAAAAATTCTATATCGGCAAAAAGAAAAAATATATTTACGACACGGTAAAGGACGGTTATCCCTTCTTTGCGGGAAATATCACGCTCAAAAAGTCTTTTGTCGTTAATGACGACAGAAAGATTTTACGCTTAAAAGGAAGATTCCATTTAGCCGACGTAAAAGTAAACGACATTCCTGTTAAAAAGGGTTATTTTGACGATAAAGTAAATCTCGAAGGCGTTGTAAGACAGGGCGAAAACGTTGCGGAAATTACACTATACTCCGGCAACCGCAATCTTATGGGTCCGCACCACCTTATAGATTTTGAAGAACCGAAAGCGGTAGGTCCTGACTCGTTTGAACTTTTGGGGACTTGGACCGACGGCGTAAGCAGCAAGGAAAGGGAATCTTACTCGTTCGTGCGTTTCGGACTGTTTAACGATTAAAAGAAAATAATAAAAAAGTGGGCAGGCAAAATCCTACCCACTTTTTTTATTACATAGTTATTTGTTTTTTAGTTTCCTTAAAAATTTGTATACACCTACAAAGTTGTTTCTTATAAACATTAAAAATGAATAATATCTATCCATTTTCCCGGCTGAATTTTTTGAGTAAATTTTTTTAAGATTAATAAGCAGTTTGTCATCAGTATTAAGGATTTTAAAGTAATTGTTTATATTTTGAGCGTTCAATATTTCCTTGTAAAATTTAATACGTATATTTTTTGGGAATTTATGTTTCTTTCTGTACATATTAGGAATTGCCGAGTGAACGTATCTTAATACGGATAATGAAAGTGTTTCATGTCCAGCACTAGTATTTAAATTTACTTCGTTATGTAATTTTTCTATTGCTTTAATAAAAATTTTATTTTTTTCCCAAAGGTCTGGTCTGAATTTGTTCGCAAGAGAATCTTCTCCGTTTCGCATATAATAATAAAAAGTTTTATCGGTTAGATTGACTCTTTTAATTCGTGTAAAGTACACGCAGTTAAAAAGTAAATCTTCACCTGGTTCTTTATTTAACTCGAATCTTAATTTAGGCTCGTTTTCAATAATTTCACGGGAGTAAAATTTGTTACAAACCGAATTGAATAACCCATTTTTTTCAAGAATAATTATTGATTCACTTACGGAAAATGTTCCATTAGGTACTGAAATAGTAGATTCACCGAAATCCTTATGTTTAATTACATAGGAACAAACTGTTAATGTATTTTTATTTGCATTTTTATTTACGTATGAGATATATTCTTTTGAAACGTAGTCGTCAGGATCAATAAATAAAACAAAATCGCCTTTTGCAACGTCAAGACCTGCGTTTCTTGCGGAAGAAAGTCCGCCGTTTTGTTTATTTACTATCGTTATGTTGTCGTGGTTTTCGGCGTATTCACGACAAATATTATAACTTTTATCCGTAGATCCGTCGTTTACTAAAATTACGCGAGTGTTATCGTCTGTTTGGGGCATGATTGAATCAAGACATCTTTTTAAGTACTTTTCTTGATTATAAATAGGTATTATTATATCAATTTTATTCATAAGAACCTCATTATGGTTGCAAATAACCATAAGCAAAAAAGATTATATCATAAAATATGGTTGTGTGCAACCATATTTTATTAAGAAAGTATAATAATATTATTGTTATGAATAACCATAGTCCAAAGTTATATACGGTTAATGAGGCGCTGTCGCATAGAATTACCGAATTATTAAAACAGAAGGGCATGACGAGATATAAACTTGCAATGAAAAGCGGAATAAGTCATTCTACTTTGAAAAATATTATCCATGAAACGGTAAAAGACAATCTTTTGTCAACCACAATTCTTATCGCTTCGGGTTTTGATATGACTGTAAGCGAATTTTTAGATTCGGAATATTTTGCCGAAGAAAACTTAATTATCTGAATAAATATTTGATTAAAACGCCCGCGCAAAAATTTTGCGCGGGCGTTTTAATCATTGTTTTTATTTTGTATCGAAAAATTATTTAATGTGTTATAATAAGACGTGAAAAGTATAACGGAAGGAGGAAAAGTGAATAATGGAAGATAAAGTGTATTGCTGTATCGACTTAAAAAGTTTTTTCGCTTCCGTTGAGTGCGTTGACAGGGGGCTTGACCCGTTTAAAGCGAATCTCGTCGTTGCCGACCCCGATAGGAGCAGGGGGGCGATTTGCCTTGCCGTAACGCCCGCACTCAAAAACCTGGGCGTAAAAAACAGGTGTAGAATTTTTGATATACCGCCTACTATCGAGTATTTAATCGCACGGCCAAGGATGAAACGATACATGGAAAAGAGTGCGGAAATATACTCTATTTACCTTGACTATATAAGCCCCGACGATATTCACGTTTATTCTATCGACGAGTGCTTTATCGACCTTACCGACTACGTAAAAATCTATGGCAAAACGGCGTACGGGCTTTCGCAAATGCTTATAGGGGAAGTGTACAAGCGTACAGGCATACGCGCGACGGTAGGAATCGGAACTAATATGTTTTTAACGAAAATCGCACTCGATATAACGGCGAAGCACGCA
Source organism: Clostridia bacterium (assembly GCA_034184645.1). Taxonomy (GTDB): domain Bacteria; phylum Bacillota; class Clostridia; order Christensenellales; family Borkfalkiaceae; genus UBA1259. The sequence goes on from JAXFZW010000157.1 coordinate 7,265, forward strand.
AGCGATTTTACAGGGTATTTGGACGAAAATCTGTTCAAAAAAACTATTTGGCATCACCGCCCGATAACCGATATCTGGAACGTCGGGCCGGGAATAGCAAAACGACTTGAAAAATACGGTATATTCGATCTTTACGGAGTGTCGAAGGCAAGCGAAAGCATGCTTTACCGTGAGTTTGGCGTAAATGCGGAACTCTTGATAGACCACGCTAACGGAATCGAGCCTTGCACTATTGCCGATATACACAATTATAAAAGCAAAAGCAATTCGCTTTCAAACGGACAAATTTTGTTTTCAGATTATACTGCGGAAGACGCTTTTACCGTACTTAAAGAGATGGTTGACGGTCTTACCGTCGAACTTGTTGAAAAGGGGCTTGTTGCAGGCGGCGTCGCGCTATCTGTCGGCTTTGCAGGTAGTCGTGACGGCGGCGTAAACAGAAGCGCAAAACTTACCGGCTACACGTCGTCGTATAAAAGATTTATTGAAAAAATAACCGAACTTTACCGTTCGATGGTATCGCCTTCGCAAAAGGTGAGAAGGTTAAACGTAGGACTTACCGACGTTATACATGAAGAGTTTTGTACTTACGATTTATTTACCGACGTCGGCGTTCAGGAGAAGGAGAAAAACCTATATAAAACAGTCGCAACTATAAAGGATAAGTTCGGTAAAAACGCTATTTTGAAGGGAATAAGTCTTGAAGAAAAGGCAACGGCAAGGGAGCGTAATAAAATGATAGGGGGACACCGCAGTGGAGAAGATGAGTAGGGCGGAACGAGCAAAACAGTTTATGCCGTTTGCCGCGCTAAGGGGCTACGGTGCAGTTATTCGTGAAAAGGAAAAAATAATCACCCCTAAAAAAGAACTCACCGACGAACAGGCGGAACATTTGTCAGTAATGGTTAGCGAACTTAAAAAGGGTGACGTTATAAAGGTTGTTTACTACGATACTGACGGATACGTTGAAAAAACGGGTGCGGTAAGCGGAATAAATATTCCCTTATCAACTTTAAACGTAGTGAAAACTCAAATTCCGTTTTCGGAAATTTATTCGATAGACAAAATCGAAAGATAAAAAACACCGCGAATCCGCGGTGTTTTAATTTAATTGAATTTTCTTTTTTCGTTTACTATTAAAGGCGTAAAAAGGGGAACGTCAAATCTTTTAAGGAACATATCGCATTTACATAAAAATAAGTAATAAACGTTAAGACCGCAATATGAAAGAGTTTCGTAATTTCCCTGTCCCTTTGAAATAATTACGTCGGCAGAAAGTATTGCGTCTTTTGCGGCAGGGGAAATTTCTTTTAAATACGTCCCCGGTATGTCCGAGCCGTTTCCAACGACCTTGCATACGCTGTTTAGTCCAACACTCAAAGCGTCCTTTTCGGTTGCGTCGTTGGCGACCTGTTTTCCGCGTACTATTGCGGTTATTTTAGCGTTTTTATTAAGCGATTTAATTACTTCGATAAAAATTTTATCCAAAACTATTTCGCCGCAGTTGTCGGTGACATATACAATATTTTTTGCTTTAATTAAATCGTTTTTAAGGTTTTCCGTTTCAACGTCCGAAAGGTTAAAATCGGAAGACTTTTCAAGTAATTCGATAAGCGTTTTTTCGTTTAAGTCCTTTACCGCCGAAACGTCGATATAATTGCCGGCAATCGCAAACTTCATCGCAGATATAAAAACGTCGTTTGAACTAAAAACTTTATTCCTTATTTCGTTCTCGATTTTAAGCATAGCAGAATTGAAAGTTTGTTTTATTTCGGAATAATCCTGTTTTATTCCGAAAAGACTTTCTTTAACGTTTGCTATTTCTCTGCCGATTAGCGGGGCTGCGCCTTCTTCGTCGGCGTTTAAAATTATTTCCAAAACTTTTCTTTTGTACTCGATTATTTTTTCGGTATCTGCGTCCTTAGGGTAGTCCGAAAACTTTTTTTCAATAACGCAATCAATACACTCAGGTGGTAATATTTTTTTCATAACCCGTTTATTTTAACACGAAAACATATAAAAAACAACAAAAAATTTTCGTCAGCGGTTTGACAAAACCTTTTTAAAAGTAATATGATTAAAAAAAGCGCAATAAGGACGGCAAAAAATGGAAATTATAGATGCGCATGCACATATTTATCCCGAAAAAATAGCCGAAAAAGCAACCCTTGCGATAGGGGACTTTTACGACATAAAAATGCGTACGGATAAAGGGACATCCGAAAGACTTATCGAGGCCGGTAAAAAAGCAGGCGTATCAAGGTACGTCGTTCACTCGTGCGCAACCAAAGCAAAGCAAGTCAGGGCGATAAACGAGTTTATTAAGGAAGAAAAGGAAAAACACCCTGAATTCATAGGCTTTATGACGTTGCATCAGGATCTTTCCGAAGAAGAAATTTACGACGAACTTTCTTGGTGTAAACAAAACGGTTTTCACGGAATAAAATTGCACCCCGACTTTCAAAAGTTTTATATCGACGGGGTAGAAGCGGATAAAATTTACAGGGTTTTACGTGACAGTAAAATAGATTTTCCCATACTTTTTCACACGGGGGACAATCGTTACGAATTTTCAAAACCGTTCAGACTCGCCGATGTTGCAAAAAGGTATCCTACGATAAATTTCATAGGCGCACACTTCGGCGGATACCGTTGCTGGGATCAGGTTGACGTTTACAAAGGGCTTGAAAACGTTTTTTTCGACACGTGTTCGTCTCTTCCGTTTATCACCACAGACCTTGCCGAAAAACTGATAGGGGAATTCGGTGCGGAAAAATTCTTTTTCGGCGACGACTTTCCCATGTGGAATATCGAAGAAGAAATCGTCAGATTTGAAAAATTAAAACTAACACCAAGGGAAAAAGAAGATATTTATGCCAAAAACATTAAAAAACTTCTTAACATAAAATAAAATTATAAGCCGAGTGAAAATCGCTTGACACGAAAATTAAAAATCGTTTATAATTACAATACAACTCGTAAAGGCGTTAATGGAGAAAAAGTTTTTATCCGTTTTTTTAGAGAGTCGGCGGACGGTGCAAGCCGATAAAAACCTTAAAAACGAACTCGCTCCGTAGCCGGAACCGTGAAAAGCAAAATGAGTAATTGTTCCCGGGCAAAGGCTCCGTTAAAGCCGTAAATAAGCGACCGTATCTTTTGATGCGGTAATCCGGGTGGTACCGCGGTTAATCCGTCCCTGAACTTTAAGTTCGGGGACTTTTTGTTATAAAAAAATAAAGGAGAGCGAAAATGGAAATTACAATCAGCGACGTATCGCTTAGACAAACGGGTAAGGAAACTAATACGTTAAGTTTCAAAGAAAAGTTAGACGTATTTAAAAACCTATGCGAGCTGGGCGTAAACGTAATCGAAGTCGGCCCTGCGTTCAGCGGGAAAGCGGACGAAGTTTTGGTTAAAACATTAAGCGGTGTCGCAGGTAAAACCACCGTTGCATGCGTATGCACGAACGAGTCGGAAACCGAAAAAGCCTTTTCGCTTATCTCCCTTGCAAAAAGCAAAAGGCTTATAGTGGAAGTTCCCGTTTCACCCGTCAGAATGGAGTATTCTTTCGGTAAAAAGCCGCAAGTTGTTTTGGAACACCTTAAAAACACTACGGAAAAGGCAGTTTCGCTTTGCGATGAAGTTGAAGTTTCCTTATCCGACGCTACACGTGCCGAAAAAGTTTTTTTGACCGACTGCATAAAAACCGCAATCACGTCGGGTGCGAAAATAATCACGCTTTGTGACGAGGCGGGGCTTACTTATCCGCAGGAGTTCGGCGAATTTATTTCGGGACTTTATCAAAGCGTTCCCGAACTTAAAAACGTTAAATTTTGCGTTTCGTGTTCAAACGACCTTGCTATGGGTACGGCAAACACGTTGACTGCGATTTTAAACGGTGCAACGGGTATCAAAACGTGCGCTGTCAAAAAGCACGAACTTATATCTATCGGCAGTTTTTCCGCTCTTTGCGACGCCGTGCTTTTCAAAAAAGGATATTCTACAACGTTAAATAAAACGGGTTTAATGCGTATAATAAAACGTTTCAATACCGTAAAAAGCGACGAGGACGTTGAATCTGTTGACAATCAAAAGCCCGTCGAAAGCATATCAGAATCGCTTTCCCGTGCGGAACTCGGCAAAATAGTTAAAAAACTCGGCTATGATTTAAGTGCGGACGATTTGACTGCCGTTCACTCTGAATATAAGCGTATTTCGGCAAGTAAAAAAGTCGGTGTAAAAGAGATTGAAGCGATAATCGCAAGTACGGCGTTGCAAGTTCCGCCTACTTACGTTCTCGAAAGGTTTTCGGTTCAAAGCAGCAACGTAATTGCGGCGACCGCTAACGTCGTTCTTAAAAAGGACGGCAAGGAAGTTTTCGGGCTTTCTTGCGGAAACGGTGCAATCGACGCGGCGTTCTTTGCGCTTGAAAATATAGTCGGCAGGCGATTTGAACTTGACGATTTTCAAATTTCTTCGGTTACCGAAGGTAAGGAAGCTGTCGGCGAAGCGGTTGTTAAACTTCGTTTTGACGGTAAAATTTATTCCGGTAGGGGAATTTCAACCGATATAGTCGGTGCAAGTATTAGGGCGTACGTCGCCGCAGTAAACAAAATAGTTTACGAGGAGAGCAATAAGTAATGAAACTTTCTTTTTCGACGAACGGGTGGAATCTTCCGTTTAAAAAAATAATTTCTCTTTGCGCCGAAAATAAAATTTACGGCGTTGAAATTCACGACGTAAACGCCGAATCTTTTAAGAGCGAAAAGCCTTTTACGGCCGAAAATATAGCGAAAACACGCAAGTTTTTATTTGAAAACGGGGTGAATGTCAGTTGCGTTGACGTCGCACAAAACGTGGCTGACGAAAACATTTTCGATTCGGTAAAAAAAGCCGTATTAAAGGCTGTTTCCGTGGCAAAAAGTCTTGACTGTAAACTCGTAAGACTTCACGCTTTTAAAACTCAAAAAATGCAAAACTCGCGTGAATACTACGACGCTTACGTCAAAAAAATCATGCCCGAATTTATAGAAAAAGCAACCGAAGAGGGTATAACCCTTTTAATGGAATCAATGGGTATTTACGCTGCGACGGAAGATCTTAAAAATCTTCTCAACTCATTTGCGTCCGATACGTTTTCCGCTCTTTGGGATATACATCATACACATAGGTATGCAAACGAAAGTGCCGAAACTTCGGTTGAAAATTTAGGTAAACACATAAAGCATCTTCACGTTAAGGACAGCGAAGTTGTGAACGGCGAAATTCAGTACAGGCTTTTAGGCGAAGGCGACCTTAACGTAAAATCCGTTTTTGCGGGGCTTCGTTCCGTAAACTATGAAGGATACATATCGCTTGAACTTTTACCAGAATGGCTTGAAAGTTTAGGTGATGCCGAAATCGTTTTGCCTCAGTTTTCGGGGTATATGAGCGCATACGACAGCGTCCCCGATTGGCAAAACACACTGTTTGACAACAATAGAAAAACGGGTAAATACATTTGGAAAAAGGAAATTCTTATAGAGCGTACTTTCTCGCAGGTGCTTGACAGGGTTGTAGAAGAATTCCCCGATCAAATTGCGTTTAAGTACACCACGCTCGACTATACGAGAACGTATTCCGAATTCCGTGACGAAGTTGACGTTGCGGCAAGGGCGCTTATGGCAATAGGCGTTAAAAAGGGAGATCACGTTGCTATGTGGGCAACTAACGTTCCCGAGTGGTATATTACGTTTTGGGCTACGGTCAAAATAGGTGCGGTTCTTGTTACGGTAAACACGGCTTACAAAATTCATGAAGCGGAATATCTTTTAAAACAGTCGGATACTCACACTCTCGTTTTAATAAAGGGTTGGCGTGATTCCGATTATCAGGGGATAATAAACGAACTGTGCCCCGAACTTAAAACTTTGAAAAAAGGCGAACAGTTGCACTCGGCTCGTCTTCCGTTTTTAAGGAACGTAGTCACGGTTGACTTTGCGCAGGAAGGCGCAATGACTTTTGCGGAAATGATGCAAAGGGCAAAGGAAGTTTCTTACGAAGATATGATTACCGTCGCTAATTCCGTTGACGTAAACGACGTTTGCAATATGCAATATACTTCGGGAACGACGGGCTTTCCGAAAGGCGTTATGCTTACGCACTACAACATAGTCAACAACGGTAAATGCATAGGCGATCGTATGGATTTATCTACTGCGGACCGTATGATGATACAAGTTCCGATGTTCCATTGTTTCGGCATGGTACTTGCGATGACGGCGTCCGTGACTCACGGCGTGTCCATAAGACCTTTACCGTACTTTTCGCCGAAACCTGCGCTTTCGTGCATTAACTCCGAAAGGATAACGTGTTTCCACGGCGTTCCGACTATGTTTATAGCGATGCTTGCGCACGAAGATTTTGCCAAAACAGACTTTTCATATATGCGTACGGGCATAATGGCGGGCAGTCCCTGTCCGGTTGCCGTAATGCAGGAAGTTGTCGACAAAATGAATATGAAGGAAATAACGATAGTTTACGGTCAAACCGAAGCGTCCCCCGGATGCACGATGTCTTCGACCGACGATTCTATTGAAGTCAGGGTTAATACAGTCGGAAGACCGCTTCCCAATATAGAATGCAAAATAGTTAATCCCGAAACGAACGAAGAACTTCCCGTAGGTGAACCCGGCGAATTCGTGGCAAGGGGCTATAACCTTATGAAAGGCTATTATAAAATGGCAAAGGCGACGGCGGCGGCAATAGATTCCGAAGGATGGCTTCACACCGGGGATATTGCGCTTAAAACCCCCGAAGGTAATTACCGCATAACGGGAAGGCTTAAAGATATGATAATCAGGGGTGGCGAAAACCTTTACCCCAAGGAAATAGAAGATTTTCTTTATACTTATCCGAAAGTGTCCGACGTTCAGGTTGTAGGGGTCCCCGATCAAAAATACGGCGAAGAAGCCTACGCTTTCATTATTGCTAAGGATGGTGAAAGTATTACCGAGGCGGAACTTCGTGATTATTGCGTAAAACATATTGCAAAACACAAAGTTCCGAGATATTTCGACTTTGTCCAAAGTTTCCCGACGAACGCCGCAGGAAAGATATTGAAATACAAAATGCGTGAAGACGCCGCCGAAAAAATAAAAAGCGGAAAAGTAGGCGCAAAATCTTAATTAAATAACAAAATAAATACTTGACATGTTATTTTACAATGGGTTTGTTAGAAATTGACAAACCTATTATTTTTTACTTATAATTCGACTTTTACATAATCGGTTTGTTGATTACAAGCCGATTTTTTGTTTTTTAAGGAGGTATCAAATGGACGCAAAAGAAACCGCGAAAAAAGTTTGCGTCGGGGCTTACGTTCCCGAAAAGACGCAAGCCGACTTAACCAAAATCGCAAAGGAAAAAGAAGTCGCAATAAGCGATGTAATCCGCTTTGCAATCCGCGACTATATCGCAAAACACGAAGAAAAAAAGGAGTCTTAAAATGGAAAACATCAACCAAACCAAAAACAACCCGTTTACCGTTTTCGGCGCGCCTTCAAAAATCGTTATAAACGGTAAAGAATTTCCGCGCCACAACAACGACAAAATTATTACCACGCTTACACGCTATCCGCACGCGGTTAAGTGCTATAAGATTACTCGTTTTAACGGCGAGGTTGTCTTATACATAAACACTTACAACAAAGAAGAGCGAGAAAAGCAATATCAAAACCGATACGGCGTAAACGTAATGCAGTATTGCCCGCGCCACGCGTGCCTCGATTGTGATTATTTCAATCACGTTTATTTAGTCGAAATAAACCATAATTGCCCGCTTTTGAAAATGAAAGATAACGAACTCGAAAGGCAATTTACCGAGTTTATTTTCGAGTTTTTAGAGGTTTGATATATGGAAAACAAGAAAGAGTTTACCGATAGTTACTTAAAGCCGCTTTTGTGTAACGCCCGACTCGGCGTTATTGACGCGGTTTATAAAAGAAGTATCCGCCGCGAAATTGTTGTCGTAACGTTTGACGGCGGATATAAGAAAAACATCGATGTAACGGCGGACAGTTTGGCAACACTTGCGACCGACGTTATAAAACAATGTAATTAAGGGGCGGCGGATATGGATATTAAAAAAGATGTTGTAAACCACCCCGCGCACTATACCGACGGCAAAATCGAAGTAATTGACTTTATCGAAGATAAAAAACTCAATTTTCACCGCGGCAACGCCGTTAAGTATATCGCCCGCGCGGGAAAGAAAGACCCCGACAAAGAAATCGAGGACTTAAAAAAAGCGGCTTGGTACATAACCCGCGAAATCAAAAGACTTACAAAACGATATAAAGACAATGCGGAGCATTGCGTTGCTTGCGGCGATGTGATACCCGAAGGGCGGCAGATTTGCCCGCAATGCGAAAGCGGGGCGATTATAGGCGTTGACCTTGCGGATAAGTCGGACGCGTCGCACGGGGGTTTATGATAAAACTACTAATAGGCGGCTCGCCGTGTACATATTGGAGCATAGCACAAACGCGCAATAGAGAAACGACCGCAAGCGGCGCGGGGTGGGAGTTATTCAAAAATTTTCTTATAGCAAAAGAAAAGTTTAAGCCCGATTTTTTTCTTTACGAAAACAACGTGTCGGCGTCGCCTTTAATAAAAGCGCAAATTAAAACCGAATTAAACGTATATGACGGCACTTTTTTTATGACGGATACGGGCGTTAGATATATTGAAATAAATTCCGCACTTGTATCGGCGCAAAATCGGGAGCGATTTTATGTACATAATTGTGGAAATGTAAAACAGCCCGCAGACCGCGGAATATTTATTTTTGATATTTTAGACTCGTGCGGTACACCTATAAACACACTAAAAAGCAATAAAGCAAGGTGCGTAACGAGCGGATATTGCCATAAAACCGCCGCACATATTTTAGAGAGTAATTATTCAGAAAACCCAAATAAACAAAAATGGGATTGCGTCGCCGTTCCGATAAACATTACAAGCGACGGTAAGGCTCGAACAATTAAAGCGCAATACAACAATACGGGTATTGCAAATCTCATATCAAACGGAGGCTTTCTTGCGTCGGGTGTTGCGATTAAGACGTCAGAACGCGCAACGGACAACCCGAACTTAACAGGCAAAGACTCATTAAGCATAAAGAGGGTATATTCCGTTAAAAACAAAAAAATCACAATAAAAGGGCGGCGGTACGATATTGAACTTCCAGACGGAAATTATAAATTTCGTAAATTATCCGTTTCGGAGTGTTGTCGTTTACAAACAATCCCCGACGATTATTGTCGCGTTTTATCGGAGTCAAGGGCGTATAAATGCGTCGGCAATGCTTGGACGAAAGATGTAATAATACACATTTTGCAATCCGCATTAAACAATATTGATAAAAACGAAGAAATAATCGTTTTATCAATGTATGACGGAATAGGTACGGGGCGGCTTTGTCTTTCGGAAATGGGATTTAATAAAGTGCGTTATTATGCGTACGAAATCGATAAATACGCAATCAAGGTCGCACAAAGCAATTTCCCCGACATTATACAATGCGGCGACGCTTTCGCCGTCCGTGATAGCAGTTGGAAACTTAAAGGAGTTGCATTATGAAAATAACAACGTGTAAAAGTTGCGGCGCAAAAATAACGTGGATAAAAACCAAAAGCGGGCGCGTAATGCCTTGCAATGTTCCCGCCGTCAACTATCAAGACAATATAAAGGGGTCGGATTTGATAGTTACCGAGGACGGACAAGTTATCCGTGGCACAATCGTTAAAGACAACCCCGAAAGTAAATTGCAACTTGTCGTTGACGGACAAGGTTACACTTCGCATTTTGCGACTTGCCCGAACGCGGCACAATATCGGCGGGGCAATCAATGACAATCGAACGCAATAAAATTTACAACGTCGATTGTTTAGACGGTATCCGAGAAATGTTACGGGGGGGGGTGCTTGTTGACGCGGTTATAACCGACCCGCCGTATCTTATCGAATATAAAACGCGGCGGCGGCAAGATAAAGAACATAAGTTTTGTAAAGCAATCGCAAACGACGACAACCCGCAAATTATTATCGACGTTATACCGCTTATATATAATGTTATGAAAGATAATACCCCGTTGTATATGTTTTGCGGTAGCGATAAAGTCGATTTTTTCAAACACGAAATCGAAAAATACTTTACTTTCCGCAACCTTATCGTATGGGATAAAGGCGCGCACACGGCGGGCGACTTATTCGCTCAATACGGCAAACGTTACGAGTTTATTATTTACGCAAACAAGGGGCGCGCCCCGTTCGTCGAAGGTATGCCGCGTTACGAGGATATATGGCATTTTCCCCGCGTAAGCGGAAACGAACAAATACATCAAAACCAAAAGCCGACCGACCTTTTATCTCGGATAATAAGTCAACACACAAACAAAGGCGATTTAATTCTCGACCCGTTCGCGGGTAGCGGCTCGACACTTGTTGCGGCACATCGGTTACAACGTGATTATATCGGCTTTGAAATAGACGGCGAATATTGCACGGCGGCGGAAAAATGGATAACCGCCGAACAATCGCAATTATCAATATTTAATTTATTATAGGAGGTGCAAAAGCACAATGGAAAACAACCAAACCAAAACAACGGAATTGTATTACGACGCGCAACGTGCGGTAAAAATGGGCGACATATTTTACGTTATCGACTCGCGCGAAGAAAATCACTTTTCCGCCCCGTGCCGTGTATGTAACGACACAAAAGAATTGACGGTAAACGGTGTAACTTTTGCTTGCCCCGTTTGCGGCGGTTATCGCAGTAGAGAAACGGTTGCAAGTATAAAGCATTATACGGTCGCAACCGTGCGAGTTTACGAAATATCGCAAAAAGGCTCAACGGATTTTTGGCAACTCAAATTCCCGCACAATTTAGATTTTCGCGTATATCGTAAACGTGGACACGGTTACAGCGGCGACCACGACAATTTTACGCGAGGGTATTCAACTCACAACCTTAAACAATTAAACATCTTACCCGATAAAAACAAAAGTGATTATTACGCTAATAGTTTTGATAACCTAATTTTCGACGATTATCAAGCCGCTTTAACGGCGGCGGAAATATTAAACACCGCCGCGCTTGAAAAACTAAACGAATTTAATACAACGCATAACACGGCTTTTACGCCGTCGTTTAATAAGGAAAATGACCCGAAAAATTAAAGGCGGC
>JAXFZW010000158.1:0-2715 GCA_034184645.1 Clostridia bacterium
TAAGTCTTTCGATAAGCCGAGTTCTGTCGTGTACGGTCATTTATCTACGAATATAGTTACCTATATCCCCCAGCGATATTTGTTAAACCGTTTCGGCGAAACTCCCTGATGAAACGGTTTGTCAATCTTGCGTCGGGTGGGGTTTACATTTGCCCCTTCCGTTACCGGAAGGGCGGTAGGCTCTTACCCTGCCTTTCCATCCTTACCCGAAAATCGGGCGGTTTATTTCTGTTGCACTTTCCTTAAAGTCGCCTTCACCGGGATTTCTCCGGCACCCTGTTTCTGAAACGCTCGGACTTTCCTCATTGACGGACTCTCTCCGCCCCCGCGACCGTATAAAAAACTTAAAAGTAAGAGTATTATATTCCTTTTTGATTTATTTGTCAAGATTTTCGGTTATAAGCGAACTTTTCTTTGCGTGTTCAAAATTATTACTTTTTTATTATTAAATTAAACGGTATTATTGTTAAAAAAAGCAAAATAATATCTATTTTTGGTTAATCTTTTTATATTGCCGCCAAAAAACGACATTTTTTTGTCAACATCTTGACAACAAACTTATTATAAGTGTACAATATTAACATTATTTTAACTAAAAATTGAACACGTAATAAAGGGCAGACTTATGGAATTAACAAAAAATCAATTTGACGTTTTGGTTGAACTCACGAAAGGCGATAAATCGCAGCGCGAACTTTCAAAAATTACCGGACTTTCGCTCGGTACGGTAAACAATATAATAAAGCAACTTACCGAGGCGGATTATGTTTCAGATCGTTCAATTACAAGGAAGGGATTGAACCTTTTGGAAAAATACCGTGCCAAACGCGCTATATTTATAGCGGCGGGTTTCGGTTCAAGGCTTGTCCCCGTTACCCTTAAAACTCCTAAACCGCTGGTTAAGGTTCACGGGAAAAGAATAATCGACGGGCTTATCGACGCTTGTATTAAAGCGGATATTAAAGAAATTTACGTGGTGCGCGGGTATCTTGCTAATCAGTTTGACGTTTTAAAGGAAAAGTATCCCCAAATCAAATTCATAAACAATCCTGTTTACAACGAAGCGAATAACGTCGCTTCTGCCCTTTGCGTCGGCAATCTGCTTGAAAACGCCTACGTCTTCGAGGCGGATTTATTTATCACTAACCCCGATATAATTACGAAATATCACTATACTTCGGACTTCCTTGCGATAAGGATGGCAAAAACGGACGACTGGTGCTTCGATACGGACGCAAAAGGCGTTATTACCGAAGAAAAAATCGGCGGGCTGAACACGTGGCAAATGGTAGGTATTTCATACTGGAATAAACAGGACGGCGAAACGCTTGCGACCGATATTCCGGCGGCGTATTATTCGCCGGGCGGAAAAGAACTTTACTGGGAACAAGTTCCGCTTAAAATTTTTAAGGACCACTACAAGGTGCAGGTCAGAAGTTGCAAACAAAGCGACATAGTTGAAATTGATACCTTTAAGGAATTAAAGGCTATTGATAAATCTTACGAAAATTACGGAGAAGAAAACTAATGGAAAAAAACATGCTTGAAAGTAACGGCACGGGATTGAAAAAACAATTATCCCCTATGTCAGTTTGGGCACTTGCGTTCGGTTGCGTAATCGGCTGGGGCTCGTTTATTAACCCCGGTAAAAAATTCCTTCCGAATTCGGGTGTTGCGGGCACGGCGATTGCCATGGTACTCGGTGCGTTGGTTATGATTATAATTGCCTTTTCATACGCCTACCTTATTCCGAAATACCCCAAGGCCGGCGGCGAGTTCACTTTTACAAGAGAGAGCTACGGCAAAATCCCCGCATTTATTTGCGGTTGGTTTTTAGTTGCGGCTTATCTTACGAACGTTCCCATGAACAGCACCGCTATTCCGCTTATCGTTGAAGGACTTTTCGGAAAAGAAGCACTTGCTTGGGGCTTTAATTACGAAATAGCGGGTAGCAGCGTGACGCTCGGCGGAATACTTATAGCAGGGTTTATACTTATACTGTTCGGCGTGCTGAACATTTTAGGCGTAAGAAAAGCGGCGATCGTTCAAACCATACTTTCTTCTCTTTTAATTATTTGCGTATTTTCTCTGTTTATCGGTGCGCTTTGTTCTCCGCACTTTTCGGTAGAACACATGAACCCTTTGTGGGGCGTAAACAATAACACTACGCCGTGGGGTGAAAACGAAAACGTTGCGGTGGCGATACTTGCGACTTTTGCTATCGCACCATGGGCTTTCGTCGGTTTTGACACTATTCCGCAAGCGAGCGAAGAATTTAAGTTTTCGTATAAAAAAGTCATATTCATTATGATAATCGCCATCGCTTTCGGTTGCTTTGTTTACGTTTCAAACAACACGGTAACTGCGGCGGTACTTGAAGACTGGCCTGAAATGTTGCAGGAAAACGGTAGCCGTTGGCTTTTACTTGAAGCGGCCGGCAAAATTATGGGGACGCCGGGCAAAATACTTGTAGGAACGGGCGTTTCGTGTGCGGTTCTTTCGGGAATAATGGGCTTTTACCTTGCGTCGAGCCGCCTTATGTATTCAATGTCAAAATCAGGGTATCTCCCCGCGGTTTTCGGAAAACTCGATAAAAAACACGGAACACCTAAAAATGCAATGATTTTTTGCGTAATTATTTCACTTGCCGGTCCCGTACTTGGCAGAGAGGCGCTAGGCTGGTTCGTAGATATGTCCGCAATAGGTGCTTCAATA
>JAXFZW010000159.1:0-11559 GCA_034184645.1 Clostridia bacterium
AAGTCGCTTCCTTAATACCGTCAAGTCCCCTGACTTCGGTAAATTCTACGGGGTCGGCTTCTTTACCGGTAAGCTCTTTGATTGCGGTACGAAGCGCCGCTTCCATAACGCCGCCGGTAGCGCCGAAAATAACGCCTGCGCCGGTGTAATCGCCTACTATATCGTTATCGAATTCCGCATCGGGAAGTTTTTTGAAGTTGATACCCGAACGTCTGATAAGTTTACCGAGTTCTCTCGTAGTTAAAACTGCGTCAACGTCGCGAAGTCCGTTGACTTCGAGTTGAGGTCTTTCCTTTTCAAACTTTTTAGCGGTACAAGGCATAATCGATACTACGAACATATCCTTAGGATCGATGCCGTTCTTTTCCGCATAGTACGATTTAAGGATAGCGCCGAACATTTCGTGCGGTGATTTGCACGAAGAAAGGTGCGGGAGTAAATCGCCGTAATTGTATTCCGCATAGTTAATCCAACCGGGAGAGCAGGAAGTAATCATGGGGAGAACACCGCCGTTCTTTACCCTGTCCAAAAGTTCGTTTGCTTCTTCCATAATGGTAAGGTCCGCACCGAAGTTGGTATCGAAAACCTTTTTAAAGCCGAGTCTCTTTAACGCAGCGACCATTTTGCCGGTAGCAAGCGTTCCGATAGGCATACCGAATTCTTCACCGATAGCGGCCCTTACCGCAGGTGCAGTTTGAACTACTACGTATTTGCCGGCTTTCATCGCTTCGTCAACCTTGTCGATTTCGGAAATTTCCATTAAAGCACCCGTCGGACAAACGGTTACGCATTGTCCGCAAAGAAGACAGGGGGAATCCGCAAAACTTCTGTTTTCGGCAGGAGCGACGATGGTGTTAAAACCACGTTTTTCAAAGCCTAAAATGCCGAGGCCGTGTGCGTTTTTACATCTTTCAACGCATCTTCCGCAAAGAATACATTTAGAAGTATCTCTCATAATGGAAGGCGTAAGTTTATCAATCGTTACCGCCGTGTGCGAGCCGACGTACATATCGTCCCTTGCGCCAGTAATTTGAGCAACGTGTAAAAGTTCGCATTGACCGTTTTTATCGCATTGTTGACAATTTTTGTTATGGTTTGAAAGTAAAAGTTCAACCGACGCACGCCTTGCAGCCGTAGCCTTGGGCGACGAAATGGTTATTTCCATACCTTCCGCAACGGGATAAACGCACGAAGCGACAAGTCCCCTTGCTCCGGTAGCTTCAACTAAACATACACGGCAAGAACCGTTAGAACATTCACCGTGATTATATGCGCAAAGCGAAGGGATTTCAAATCCGCAAGCCTTCGCCGCTTCCAAAATGGTAAGCCCTGCGTCTACTTCAAAAGGTATTCCTTCAATTTTAATATTTACTTTTGACATGACTGTTCCTCCGATTACTTTTTAGATATCGCGCCGAACTTGCAGGACGCCATACACATACCGCACTTAATACACTTATTCTGATCGATTTGTCTAGACGGGAGTTTATGACCTGTAGCAACGTAATCAGTTTTACTGATAGCGCTTACCGGGCATTGTCTTTCGCAAAGTCCGCAGCCGATACATTTATCCTTATCGATTACGTATTGCATCAAGCTCTTGCAGACGTGTGCGGGGCACTTTTTGTCAACAACGTGAGCAATATATTCATCCTTAAAGTGTTTAAGGGTTGAAAGAATCGGGTTAGGAGCGGTTTGTCCTAAGCCGCAAAGAGAGTTGCTCTTTACGAACGCCGCGAGTTCTTCAAGTTGATTCAAGTCTTCCATAGTCGCTTTGCCTTCGGTAATTTTGGTAAGCGTTTCAAGCATACGTTTTGTACCGATACGGCAGGGCGAACATTTACCGCACGATTCGTCGCAAATGAATTCCATATAGAACTTAGCAACGTCAACCATACAGTTGTCTTCGTCCATAACGATTGCGCCGCCCGAACCCATCATCGAGCCTTTTGCTATAAGGTTATCGTAGTCGATTGCAGCATCCAAATCTTCTTCGGTAAGACATCCGCCGGAAGGACCGCCCGTTTGAATAGCCTTGAACTTTTTACCGTTAGGAATTCCGCCGCCGATATCGTAAATAAGTTCACGGAGCGTCGTACCCATAGGAACTTCAACAAGACCTACGTTGTTGATTTTTCCGCCGAGCGCGAAAACTTTCGTTCCCTTGCTCTTTTCGGTACCGATAGTAGCGAACTTAGCCGCGCCTTCCCTTAAAATATAAGGAACGGTAGCGAGCGTTTCAACGTTGTTAATGATAGAAGGTTTCTGCCACAAACCCTTGACCGCCGGGAACGGAGGACGAGGACGGGGCATACCCCTTTGACCTTCGATTGAGTTTAAAAGCGCGGTTTCTTCACCGCAAACGAATGCGCCTGCGCCAAGCCTGATATGTACCCTGAACGAGAAGTCAGTTCCGAGAATATGGTCTCCTAAAAGTCCCATTTCTTCAGCTTGTTTTGCAGCGATTTTAAGCCTCTTTACCGCAATAGGATATTCCGCACGTACGTAGAAGTAACCTTCGCTTGCGCCGATAGCGTATCCGGCTATCATCATACCTTCGATAACTCCGAGCGGGTTACCTTCGAGGATAGACCTATCCATGAACGCGCCGGGGTCGCCCTCGTCGCCGTTACAAACGACATATTTAACGTCGCCGGGTTGAGCGAATGCGAACTGCCACTTTCTGCCGGTGGGGAATCCGCCGCCGCCACGTCCGCGAAGACCGGAATCAAGAACTTCCTTAATAACGTCTTCACGCTTCATTGAAAGCGCACGCTTTAACCCTTGGAAAGCACCTGCGCCGAGCGCTTCTTCGATATTTTCAGGATCGATACTGCCGCATCCGTGAAGGGCAATACGAACTTGTTTTTTGTAGAAAGTTATATCTTCCTGCTTGGTAACCTTTTGTTTTGTGGACGGATCGACGTATAAAAGCCTTTCGACTATTTCACCGCCGATAATATCCTTTTCCATAATTTCATCCACGTCTTCAATCTTAACCATACGGTAAAGAGTGTCTTCCGGATAGATTTTAACGAAAGGTCCTTGCGAGCAGAAACCGAAACAACCTACTTGGTTTACGGTTACTTTGTCCGAAAGACCTTTTTCTGCGACAAGGTCTTTGAACTTTTGCATTATTTCCGAAGATTTGGAAGAAAGGCAACCTGTACCGCCGCACAAAACTATGTGGCGCTTTCCGTCGCTTCCGTCAAACTTTGCGGAAAGGCAAGCCGAGCAATCGGCGGTTTTCTTTTCGAGTTCAGTCTGATTTTTAATAAGCATTATGCCTGTCCTCCTTGGGCTTTATAGCTGTCAACGATTTTCGGAACGCTGTCAACGGTTACTTTGGGATACACAGTACCGTTAATGGTTACCGCAGGTGCGATACCGCATGCGCCTATGCAACGGAGCGCGTCGATGGTAAACATCCCGTCTTCCGTAGTTTCGCCGGGTTTGATTCCGAGCAGTTCTGAAAATTTGTCGATAACGTTTTGCGCACCTTTAACGTAGCACGCAGTTCCGAGACAACAGCCGATAACGTATTTTCCCTTGGGTTTGAGCGAGAAAAACGAATAAAAAGTTACTACGCCGTAAATTTCCGCTACGGAAATACCCGTTCTTTTCGATACGATTTCCTGAACTTCAAGCGGAATATACCCGTATTCTTTCTGAATGTCCGAAAGAATCATCATAAGCGGGGTTTCTTCACCGACGTACCTGTCGCAAATTTCGTTAATCTTCGCGACGGCTGCCTCTTGTAAATGAGCCATAACGCTCCCTCCTTGTAAATAGTGTTTTATGGTTTTTGTTTTATATTTTTAAATATAAAAATACTACCGTGTCCAAATATAAATTTTATCACAGCGGTTATCTATTGTCAAGACAAAAACTCTTTTTTAAAGCCGCCTTTTGTTTTTATTGCGTAAAGTTTTATTCTTTTCGATATGCAGCACTCGACAAGTGTTCATTTGTACGCCTATTACGAAAATTTACTTAAATTTACGACGCAACCTTTTTGTTAAACGACTTTTCCCACTTTCCCGACTTCCACCTTAAATAATAACAAAGTCCGCGGCAAATTTCATCAACCGCAAAAGCAATCCACACCCCTATAACGCCCAGCGGAATAACCTTTACGAAAACATAAGTAAGCCCGACGCTGAAAGCCCAGCACGAAACGAGCGCAACCGACGACATAAAAACAACGTCGCCCGTCGCATTGAGCCCGCCTTCACCGATATGCCCGAACGCCCTTCCGAGTTCGACGACGATATCCAAAAAGAATATCGGCAAAGCATACGTAACGACGTTTTCACTCGCATTGAATAAAAGTTTCAAAAGCGGAACGGACAGCGCCGCCGCCAAAAGCGAAAGCGTAAAGTTTGTAATAAGAACGATTTTTTGATTTTGGGACGTTATTTTTTTTGCCCTTTCAAAGTCACCTTCGCCGCATTCCCTACCGACCATTATGCCGTTTGCCTTGCCGAGCGCATACCCGAACGTGTAAACAAACACTAAAATTTGCGACGCATAAAGTTTAGCGAGCAGAACTTCTTCGGTAAGCGAATAGCAAATTGCGGTTGTGATTATTTGACTTAAATTGTACGACAGTTGAAAAACCGACGACGGAACGCCCACTTTAAGCAGGGACTTTATCCACTTCCACTCAGGACGCAAACTGATTTTCATTTTCTTTTTGACTGAAAAGAAAACGGCGAGAAGCATTGCAAGTAGCGTCGCAAATGCGGATATTACCGAAATTACAACCGTAAAGGCAGACGATTCGATTTTAACGATGAAAAGTGCGATAAACGTTGAAACTGCGGCAACCGTTCCCGACAAAAGCGAACAGTAAAAACCTACCGACGAATACCCATAACAACGCAATGCCATCGTAAGCACTCCGTACCATTGAAAAAGCACTACGATTATCAATCTGTATCGCAAAAGTTGGGCGGCATACGGCACGTACTTTGCGTATTCCGAACCCTGCATACCCATAAGCGACAATATGTTTTCGGAAAGAAAAATCCCCGGCAAACAAAACATAACCGATATGGCAACCGCCAAAATTATACCGTTGCCTATTATTCTTTTTGCCGAATCGCCGTCCTTTTTACCAAGGTATGCGGAAAGCAAAATAGTTACGCCCATTG
This sequence comes from Clostridia bacterium, assembly GCA_034184645.1. Lineage (GTDB taxonomy): Bacteria > Bacillota > Clostridia > Christensenellales > Borkfalkiaceae > UBA1259. The sequence continues at coordinate 5,157 of JAXFZW010000159.1, forward strand.
ATGCGGTAATAATAAGGGCGTTAAAAAAGCCCATAACAACGTTTACGTTATTTATGGGTATAACGAAAAAACCGTCCATGTAGCGCGACGCCATCGCAGCCTGTATCATACCGATAAGTTGCGCCGCGATAAGTTCAAAAAAAATCGGGAAAGTCAGCGCGAAGACTGACGTTTTCCCGTTTTCCGTTTTTACGTAAAGTAAATCCTTATTAAAAAATTTTGAAAAAAAGTTTTTCGGTTTGCCGCCCGGATTATTCATAAACGAACCCGCTTGATTTTAATCTTCAACGACCTACGCTGTACAAAATATCTTCATAAACCGGAAAGCTTACGAAGTCCTTACCCAAAACGAGTTCTATTTCGTCCCAAACTTTGCGGATACCCTTTAATGCGGGAACTAAAACGTCCCTTGCGTATTCCGCACGTTTTGAAGGCTCGTCACCCTTTTTAATTCCGTCCGCAGCCTGCGATAAAACGTCCAACTTTTCCGAGAACTTGCCCGAAAGGTCGGCTATCTTTTTAAGCGTTTTTTCTTCCAAATCGCAGTTGAGTTTTGCATTTACCTTCTTCTTTTCTTTAAGCTCCGAAAGAAGGAATTTTTCATACGAGATTATTGCCGGAACAAGTTGCTTTTTAGCCATATCGGTTGCGGTAAGCGTTTCAATCGCCACCCTGTTTGCGTAATTTTCAAACAGTATTTCCGTGCGCGAGTGAATTTCGCTTTTAGAAAGAACTTTATGCTTTTCAAAAAGTTTAACGTTCTTTTCGCTTTCATAAAGGTAAAGTGCGTCAACCGTGGTTTTAAGGTTAAGCAGTCCGCGTTTTTCGGCTTCTTTGACCCACTCTTCCGAATAGTTGTTTCCCGAAAAAAGTATGCGTTTATGCTCTTTAACCGTGCGCTTTATTAGGTCGTGCAAAGCGGACTTAAAGTCACTCGCCTTTTCAAGTTCGTCGGCAAACTGACAAAGCTGTTCGGCAACTATCGTGTTTATTATAAAGTTAGTGCAGCCGATATTGTCTGACGAACCGACCATACGGAACTCAAACTTGTTTCCCGTAAACGCAAAGGGCGACGTTCTGTTGCGGTCCGTAGAATCTTTCGGAATAGTCGGAAGTACCGAAACGCCTATCTTTAATTCGTTATCCCTTTTTACGTTATAATTTTCGCCGCTTTCAATCGCCGACAAAATGCCGTCGAGTTCTTCACCTAAATAAATTGAGATTATTGCGGGCGGCGCTTCGTTTTCACCCAAACGCAAATCGTTCCCCGCACTTGCCACCGATATACGGAGCAAGTCCTGATATTCGTCGACCGCTTTGATAACAGCCGCTAAAAACAGCAAAAATCTTGCATTGTTTTCAGGTGTTTCACCCGGTTCCAAAAGGTTTTCGCCGCTGTCCGTCGTAAGAGACCAGTTGTTATGTTTACCGCTGCCGTTGACGTATGCAAAAGGCTTTTCGTGAAGAAGACAAACGAGTCCGTGTTTATCGGCAACGCTTTTCATCACTTCCATAGTGAGTTGGTTCTGATCGCAAGCGATGTTTGCCGAAACGAATACGGGGGCAAGTTCGTGCTGTGAAGGCGCGACTTCGTTATGCTTGGTTTTAGCGTAAACGCCGAGTTTCCAAAGTTCGTTATCGATGTCCTTCATATACTCCGCAACGCGTGCGTTAATTGCACCGTAATAATGGTCGTCGAGTTCCTGTCCTTTTGCAGGACGAGCGCCGAAAAGCGTTCTTCCGCAATAAATAAGGTCAGTACGTTTGTCGTATACCTTTTTATCAATCAAAAAATATTCCTGCTCCGAACCGACAGTCGGAACTACCCTTTTAACGGTGGTATCACCGAAAAGTCCTATTATTCTTAAAGCCTGTTTGTTAATTGCTTCCATCGAACGGAGAAGCGGAGTTTTTTTATCGAGTGCCTGACCGCCGTAAGAACAGAATGCGGTAGGTATGTAAAGGCTGCCGTCTTTTACAAATGCGTAAGAAGTCGGATCCCATGCGGTGTATCCGCGCGCTTCAAAAGTCGCACGAAGTCCGCCCGACGGAAAACTTGACGCGTCCGACTCGCCCTTAACGAGCGATTTTGCCGAAAACTTTAAAATCACTCCGCCGTTGCCGTCGGGTTCTAAAAAACTTTCGTGTTTTTCGGCGGTTATACCCGTCATAGGTTGAAACCAATGTGTGTAATGCGTCGCACCCTTTTCGATTGCCCACGTTTTCATGGCTTCCGCAACTATTTTTGCGCTTGCAAAAGATAAAGGTTTGCCCTCTGCCCTTGCGGCAATGACTTCCTTATAGGTCTTTTCGGGAAGGCGAGCCTTCATAACTTTGTCGCTGAACACCATCGATCCGAAACTTTCAGTAAAATTTTCGCTCATAATAACTCCGATACGGCGTATAAACCCACCGTATAATATAGAATTTTAACATTAAAAATAATACTTGTCAATTATTTGTATTTTTTTCAAATATTTTAATTTATATCCTTTTATTGTTTTGTGCGTTTGTTGACATATGAAAAAGGTTTTATTATAATTGTATTATAAAATTTTTATTACAGGAGAAAATAAAATTTATGAGCGGAAACGTAAGACCTGCCGACATGGCAAGAATAACGACTAAAGAACTCGCCGAAAAATTTATCGACGAGAAGGTTAAAGAAATTCGTGAAACGGTTAAGGACGGCAAGGTGCTTTTGGCGCTTTCCGGCGGCGTTGATTCTTCCGTCGTAGCGGCTTTGCTTATTAAAGCGATAGGCAAAAATCTCACTTGCGTACACGTCAATCACGGACTTTTACGTAAGGGCGAACCCGAACAGGTCATCGAAGTATTCGGCAAGCAAATGAACGCTAATCTCGTTTACGTTGACGCAGTCGATCGTTTTCTCGATAAACTCGCGGGCGTTTCCGACCCCGAACAAAAACGTAAAATAATAGGTGCGGAATTTATTCGCGTATTCGAAGAAGAAGCGAGAAAGTTAAAAGACGTTAAATTCCTTGCGCAGGGAACGATTTACCCCGACATTTTGGAAAGCGACGGAATTAAATCGCACCACAACGTCGGCGGACTTCCCGAAGATCTTAAATTCGAACTCGTAGAACCGGTTAAACTTCTCTTTAAGGACGAAGTAAGGGTGGTAGGCAGTGCTTTGGGACTTCCCGATAACATGGTTTACCGTCAACCCTTCCCCGGCCCCGGACTCGGCGTCCGTTGCGTAGGCGCAATTACCCGCGACAGGCTTGAAGCCGTAAGGGAATCCGACGCAATACTCCGTGAAGAATTCGCAGCCGCAGGACTTGCAGGAAAGGTTTGGCAATACTTTACGGTTATTCCGGACATTAAATCAACGGGAATCAAAGACGGCAAACGTACTTTTGCTTACCCCGTAGTTTTGCGTGCGGTAAACACGGTTGACGCAATGAGTGCGACGGTTGAAAACGTTCCGTTTGAACTTTTACAGAAAATAACCGCAAGGATACTCGCCGAAGTTGACGGCGTAAACCGCGTGCTTTACGACCTTTCGCCAAAGCCCGTGGCAACAATCGAATGGGAATAATTGAAATTTATGTATCAAATTATAGAAAAACAAGTTCTTAACCCTGCCGTCGTTAAAATGACGGTTAAAGCACCCCGAGTTGCGGCAAAGGCCGAACCCGGACAGTTTATTATTCTCCGTGCGGACGAAAACGGCGAGCGTATTCCGCTCACTATCGCCGATTACGACAGAAAGGCAGGTACTGTTTCCATAATCTTTCAGATCGTAGGAACGACTACTCAAAAATTAAACGCTTTGAACGAAGGTGACTTTATACCCGACTTTGTTGGGCCGCTCGGAAAAGCGACCGAAGTTAGCGGTCTTAAAAAAGTTGCCGTAGTCGGCGGCGGCGTCGGATCGGCAATCGCCTTCCCCGTCGCTAAAAAACTTCACGACGTAGGCGCAACCGTGCATACGATAGTAGGTTTCAGAAATAAAGATCTCGTAATTTTGGAAAAGGACTTTGAAAACGTCAGCGGCAAATTCGTAAAGGTCAGCGACGACGGAACGTGGGGCGAAAAAGGGCTGGTTACCGACGCACTTAAATCCCTTATAGAAAACGGCGAGAATTACGACGAAGTTATCGCAATTGGACCGCTTATCATGATGAAATTCGTTTGTGCGCTGACTAAACAGTACGGCGTAAAAACCATAGTCAGCATGAACCCTATCATGATAGACGGCACGGGTATGTGCGGCGGTTGCAGACTAACCGTTGGCGGCGAAACCAAATTCGCCTGCGTTGACGGACCCGACTTCGACGGACATTTAGTTGACTTTGACGAAGCGATGAAACGTTCGAGAACTTACTTCGATTACGAAAGAAAAACACATGAACATACATGCAATTTATTAAAGGGGGTAAAGTAAAATGGCTGATATGAGCCCTAATAAACACGAAATGCCGACGCAAGCCCCCGAAGTGCGCAAAAACAATTTTAACGAAGTCGCTTTGGGATATTCGGAAGAAACCGCTATCGCAGAAGCGAAACGTTGCCTTAACTGTAAACACCGTCCGTGTGTTTCGGGTTGCCCTGTCAGGGTAAGAATTCCCGACTTTATTGCGGCGGTTGCCGAAGGCAATTTCGAGGCGGCTTACGAAATAATCACGCAGGATAACCTTCTCCCCGCAGTTTGCGGAAGAGTTTGTCCGCAGGAAACACAATGTGAAAGTAAATGCGTACGTGCAATAAAGGGCGAAAGCGTGGGTATCGGCAGGCTTGAAAGGTTTGTCGCCGATTACCACAGAACGCATACGACCAACGCCCCCCTACCCGTTCCGTCCAACGGAATAAAAGTCGCCGTAATCGGCTCGGGCCCGTCGGGACTTGCATGCGCAGGGTATCTCGTTAAAAAAGGTTATGAAATAACCGTATTCGAGGCATTTCATAAGGCAGGCGGCGTTCTTTCCTACGGAATACCCGAATTCAGACTTCCAAAGGAAATCGTTAAAAAGGAAATCGAAAACCTTGAAAGCCTTGGCGTAAAGTTTGAACTCAACGTCGTCGTAGGTAAGTCGGTTACCATTGACGAACTTATTGAAAACGAAAATTTCAAAGCGGTTTTCATCGGCTCGGGCGCAGGTCTCCCCCGTTTTTTGGGAATCAAGGGCGAAGGTGCTAACGGAGTTTATTCCGCAAACGAATTCCTTACTCGCATCAATTTGATGAAAGCATACGTTGACGGAGCGGACACCCCGGTGTACAGACCTAAAAAAGCGGTGGTTTTCGGCGGAGGAAACGTCGCAATGGACGCAGCACGCTCTGCAAGGAGATTAGGTGCTGAAGTTACCATAGTTTACCGCCGTACCGAAAAGGAACTTCCCGCAAGGCGTGAGGAAGTAGAACACGCCAAAGAAGAAGGCATTGAATTTAAGTTGCTTGCCAACCCAAAGGAAATTTTGGTTGACGAAAAAGGTTGGGTTAAAGGCGTTCTTTGCGAGCAGATGAAACTCGGCGAACCCGACGCTTCGGGAAGGGCAAGACCTATCCCCGTTGAGGGCGGCGACTTTACCGTTGACGCCGACTGCGCTATCGTTGCGATAGGTACTTCACCTAACCCGCTAATTAAGTCGACGACGGAAGGGCTTGAAACAGAAAAACACGGCTGTATAGTTGCCGACGAAAACGGACTTACGTCGATTAAAGGCGTTTACGCAGGCGGTGACGCCGTCACCGGTGCTGCGACCGTAATACTTGCAATGGGTGCGGGGAAAACCGCAGGTAAAGCGATAGACGAATATTTAACCGGCAAGTAAAATAATCATAAATACGGCTGAATAATAAGACGGGTGCGCATACGTTATATATGCGCACCTATTGTTTTAAACAAAAAATTAAAGGCGCAAGCGGAAACGCTTGCGCCTTTTTATATTTTAACTGCAATTTAGTTGATTGCCCATACACCGTTAAGCCTTACGTCGCAGCCGGTACTACTGTCGCACGAGAAAGCAACGTTGGTAAGATATGTGCTGCCCATAAATGCCGAGCCTCCCGAAGCGGTGAGGTAATCGTTCATAACGACGCCACCTACAATAAGTTTATTGCCGGACGTAGAAGGTTCGATAACTATCGGACAACTAATTGTTCCGCCGGAGTTGACTACGTCAACCTGACTCCACGTGTATGATCCGTAGAAGCCACCCGATCCCGAACGGTTTAACGGCGCAACGAACAATCTGAAATTACCTGCGTCGTAGTTTATATAGAACCTTAATGCAAACTGACCCGTACTGTAAGCGCCCGTCCACGGAACAGCCGCCCCTGCACTATTTGCCGGACCGAAGAAAACCGTTACGTATTTGGGCACGCCTGCAGTACCTATTGTTTTATTTGCAAAGTCGATTGAGTAAGTAACTCCGCC
>JAXFZW010000160.1:0-3293 GCA_034184645.1 Clostridia bacterium
AAAGCAATTCGATAATTTTATCGATAACGTTCTTTTCACCGAAAAAATCACCCCTTTCTTCGGCGTGCGATCGGTAAAACTCCAACGTCTTTTTATCGCTGATCAATGCTTTTATGCCGTTGTAAATTCCGTCTTCACTGTTTTCGCAAATTTTACCGTACTTACCGCCGTCAAGAATTTCCGTCGGCCCCGTGCAATCGGTACTCATAACGGGCGCGCCCACTATAAGCGCTTCCGCAACCGTTAAGTTAAAACCTTCATAACGTGAAGAGCAAACATATAAATCCGCTTGTTTCATATACTTGTACGGGTTAACTTGCTTGCCTAAAAATTTAATGTAGTCTTTCCCTTGTGCAAGCGCTTTAAGCCGATTTTCATCTTCGCCGAAACCCACAAGCCAAAGGTTTACCCTTTCGCCTTCGTCATTCAATTTGACTACCGCGTTTATTAACTTGTCGTAGCCTTTTTGATAGGTTAAATGCCCGACTGAAACGATTGTAAAACCTTCTTTTTTTTCTTCGCAAACTTCGTTTGACAGATCGACTATTTTTTGTATCGGTAAAAGATTATATATGCGCGTAGTTTTGTCCGCATAGCCTATAACTTGTTCAAAACTTTCTTTTGCCTTATCGGAAACGCAAATAATTTTATCGTACTTTCCGTAAGCGCGCCTTGCATCGCCAAGCGACTTAAAATTATTGGTTATTCCTCCGCAAACTTTAAAATCATTATGCACCCAGGCAAGTTTAAGCGAATTTTTATTGGTAGAGCCGCTTATGATTTTTATCGAAAGTCCGCGGAAAAACCCTACTTCCACGTCGTACTTTTCATCGCCAACGTAATACTTATAAAGTTTTTCGGGCGTTGCTCTCGTTTCCCACATACCGTCATCGTAAAACTTATTTCGTATATATGGGATTTTTTTTGCAAACGGATGCGGTTTATACGGCTTATATACGTACTTTACTTTGTCAGAAAGTTCGGCTTGTAAGTCGTTTTCTGGCGACAAAGTCATAACGGTGACGTCATATCCGCGCTCCGCAAGCGCGTTTGCAATATTCACTTGTACGCGTTCTAAGCCGCCAAGTTTTAGCCACGGCAGAACGAAAAGAATCTTTTTCATCTATCTTTTTATTAATCTGTATAATCCGTAAATTAATTTATTACTTCTCAGCTTATTCTTAACTTTTTCACGGTTAAATCTTTTTAAAAAAGTTTTAACGTCCTTTTCGACAAGAATTTCATAAACTTCTTTAACGTCATCACGAACGACACAATCAGTCAGCATTTTTTGCACGTCTTCGCGAGCCATTATATCGCTGACAAATTGCACTCTTTCCTTTTTATTTAATTTCCAGTTAGGGTTATCCATCGCTTCCATAGCGCCGTATATCGCTATCGCAATAGAAGAATCGTAATGAGTTTTTATAAAGCCTTCGTAAACACCCCAGCCTGTTAGAATATCTTTTAAATGCGAATAGTATTTAACGACGATATCAATGTAATTTTTAGGAAACTTTCTGTTAAACCCTTCCTGCGTGTTTTCAATATAGTTGTAATACGCTTTATCAACCGAACAAACCTTTGAAGCCGCATTGTAAAAATCAATATTGAACATTGCGTCCTGACAACGTTTTGTGTCAGCAAAACGCACGCCGCTTTCAATAGCGACGCTACGCTTATAAAGTTTGTTCCACGGCACGTCGAATATAGTTGACGTCGGAAAAAAATCCATAACGTTTTTGCGACAATCTTCTTTCGTTAAATACGCCTTTTCTCCGCAAGTTGTAGTATTTTTATACTTTAATTCGCCGTTATCGTTTGCGTAATAATTTACGCCAGAAAAAACCATATCATAGTCGCCTTTTTTTGCAACCGAGTAAAGTTCTTCGTACATGTTCGGCTCAAACCAGTCGTCAACGTCGGGGAAAGCGAGATACTCTCCGCTCGCCTTTTCTATACCGGCGTTACGGGCAGAACCAGCCCCGCCGTTTTCTTTATCGATAAAAATAATCTTTTCGTCCTTTGCGGCGTAAGTTTTGCAAATTTCCGCACTTTTATCGGTAGAACCGTCGTTTACGAGAATTATTTCATAATCCTTAAACGTCTGCGCGTAAATGGACTGCATACACCTATCTAAAAACTTTTCCGCATTGTATACGGGGACGATAATACTTAATTTAGTCTGCATAACTTATATACGTTTCATATAATTTTTTATCTACGTCAGTTAAGATAGCGGGGGCTTTCCCACTTTTTTGGCACTCTCTGAATTCATAGAACTTGTCCGCAAGATACCCTAGCGAAATTTCATAAACCTTACTTTCATCAAGTCTGTAAATTCCGTCCTTATCGGGAACGGGCTCACCGGAAAGTTGTGCCATAAAATGCGCTATTACGTCGTCTACGTAATAGAATTTTATTACTATATCCCTATTGCTTACCGTTATCGGCAAATCGCGGTTTATATTATAACAGAACGTCGCTACCACCGAGTGTAAATTCGGCGTCGCCCACTTGCCGAATACATTATAAAGCCTGTATATAATCGCTTTTGATCCCGTTTTTTCGGAATGTTTTTTAAGTAAATTTTCGGCGATAATTTTACTTCTGCCGTAGTCGGTGGAATCGTTTGCTTGTATCGAAGACGTTAAAACAACGGGGCAATTATTACCGTACTTTTCAAGCGTAGATAAAACATACCCGAAAAAATCGTCGTTTACTTTATAAAATTCGTTCGAATCTTTCGGACGGTGAACCGCCGCAAAATGAAACAAAAAGTCGCACTCTTTAAGGTTTTTTTCAAGCAAAAGGTCGCTTGTTCCCAAAGAGTAGTGCATAATATTCACGTCGTCGCATTTTACAAGTTTTTCAATTAAATTTTTACCTAAAAATCCGTCCGCACCGGTAATTAAAACGTTCATTTATTTTCTTCCTTAAATAATTTATTTTTTGCATACTCCACCATTTTCAGCGGAGAAAAATCGTATTCGACAGGCACATATGGCACGTCTAAAAACTTTACGTCAATATCTTCAGGCTTATCAAACACTAAAATATTTTCCGCTCTGTAATACGGTTTTTCTTTGACCGCTTTACAATTTGTTATAAGTTTTTTGCCGTACATAACCGATTCCGCAAGACGAAGTGTCCCCGCAGTTTGAGAGGGTAAAAGCACCTCAAACATGCATTTGGTTTTCGATATGTATAAAAGCGTTTTGCCGTACCAACAATACTCGTTTATATACAGTAAAGAATTTTTATACTCATAAGAGTTCCCGTTTTGTTTACAA
>JAXFZW010000161.1:0-14707 GCA_034184645.1 Clostridia bacterium
AAAAACAACGCCGCAAGTCCTTTAACGTTGTAAATTTTAGTATCCCTGCCCTTTTGCTTTAACACGATAAGCGAAAAAACAAAATCGAGCACCGCAAGTATAAGATAACTTGCAAGTGTCGTGTAAGCCGCGGCGACAAATCCGTACATGGGAATAAAAATAAAGTTAAGCCCTATATTTACTCCGCCTGCCGCAACCGCAGCAACGGTTAAGTACACCTTATTTTCAAAAAAGAAAAATACTCTGTCGAAAATATCCGCATAGAACAGCAAAAGCGTACTTGCCGCAACGGGCGGAACAGCCCAAGCCGCCGCCGAGTAGTCGTTGCCGCCTAAAATATACACCGCCTCGGGCGCGCATGCGATAACCAAAAACAACAGCAGTGCAAGTATTGCGGAAAGAACAAGTGACACGGTTCTGTCTTCGATTTCTTTTTTATTCTTTAACTTCCTGTAAAACCACGGCATATACGACGAAGTTATCGCCGTAACGACAAACGTTAAAATAGTGCCGAGTTTATAAGCAATATCGTAAACGCCGGCGTCGCCTTCGCCGCAAATTTTTTCTATCATGATTTTGTCGCTTTGGTTAAACACGACTTGCGAAAGATAGTAGGCGAGCAAAGGTATGTTAAAGCCTAAAGCGAATTTCCAAAATTCTTTATTGAAAAGTTTTTTGCTTTTGACTAAAAAATATCCGCCGATAGCAAGCCCGAAAATCACGACGATTAAAGCGTTTGCCATAATCTTCGCCGTTCCCTTGTCCTTAAACAAGAAAACCGCGGTAAGCGCAAACCCTTGCGAAAGCACGGCTATAATAAGAGTTATCGCAATAACGCTTTTATACTTGTATTCAAATTTTTGCTTACCCATCCAACATTGAGTAAACGAACTCGCCGCAATTTCAAACACCATCACAAGAACTACCGGCGTCGACATATTTAGCAGCGAATTAAAAGTACCTGTAAACGGAAGATAAACGGCAAGGAATACTGCCGAAAGCATTAAAATAACGCCTTCGACGGACGCTATATAATCATCCCTTTTTTGCTCGTATTTTATCATTGCCGTCTGGAAAGAACCAAACGGAAGGTTAAGCGTTAAAATAATTGAAAATAAGCCGAGCCACGCCGTATAAACGCTGACTTGACCGTATTCCGCCTGAGACATGATGCGCGTAAAAATAGGTATCGTGATAATCGACATACCTTTTTGTATTACGCTGCAAACGACGTACCAAAACGACGCTTTGACCTCAACCGGAATTTTTTTTGCGTCGGACATTATTTAAGTTCCTTATAGTAAATGCGGTTCACGGCGTGCTTACCGCCGAAGGCTTCCTTGCTTTTTGTAAGTCCTTCGTTTACGTATCGGCCGCAATCCTCGGTACTTATGCCGAAGGAAAGTTTGCCGTATCCCTTTTCCATACAATCTTTAATAACCGAGTAGTAAGTGAAAGTCATAGGGCTCAATTTACTGAACTCGGGCAAAGCGCAAAGGTACTGCGTGTGGGCTACGTTTGCATTTTTAAAGTAAAAATTCATGCTGCCTGCGACCATTTTACCGTCAAGGTAAGTGCCGAAAAATGCGCATTCTTGTTTTAACCTGTTATTTTTAAACTCAATAAGTTCTTCAACTGTATGCACGGGTTTTTTATCGTACTTTTTAAGAGTCACCGAAAGAATCGAGTAAAATTCCTTTATTTCGTCGTCCGAAAAAATTTCCTTAAAAGTCATGCCCTTTTTTATACAGTTATTGACGTTAGTCCTTTTGCCTTGCGCAAAGTTTGAAAGAACGTTTTTATCGTAAGACGAGTAATCGATATACGAATTGAGTTCGCTGTACGAAGAATACCCTTTGTAGTAAAGCGCATATTCGATTAAATCCGCCGGTTCTATTGAAAAAAGCGTAGGCGTGATTTTGTAAACGACTTGATCGTACTCTGTTTTAATAAAGTTTTCAACCCCGTCGATTATGGCGGAAACTTTATCGAATTCGTAAATGCGTTTAGCAAAAATTATTCCGCCGTAAGTGCTGCCGGAGTGCGACGAAAAAATCGTCTTTCCGTTTTCAAGTGTTTTACATGCGGGAATTACCGCTATCACGTGTCCGCCGTTATCGAAAACAACCAGCGAAGCGTCGGTAAACCTTCCTTCGGGATGGTAGTTTAAAAACCTTCTGCTATGTAAAAACGTGCCGTTTACAGACTCGTTTTCAATAAACGCATCCCACTTGTTTTCGTAATCGGGGACGTAGTTTTTAATAATAAAATCAGCCATTTTAACACCTGAAAGAATTTACCGCGTCAATAACGTAATTTATTTGATCGTCCGTCATGCCGTAGTACATAGGGATGCTTAAAACCGTCCTGCTTATTTCTTCCGCCACCTTGAGCGAGCCTTCCGCAATATTTAAGTCCTTATAAGCGCCCTGTAAGTGTATCGGCGTAGGATAATGTTTTACCGTACCTATACCATTTTTTGCAAGGTATTTTTCAAGCTCGTCACGGAAAGCGCACCTTATTACGAATACGTGATAAATATGTTCGTAATCCTTTTCCGTTTTAGGCGGAAGAATAATCAAAGGATTTTTTATGCCGTTAAAATATTTTTCGGCGATTTTCCTTCTTTCATCGTTCCAACGGGAAAGGTTTGGAAGTTTAACTCGCAAAAACGCCGCTTGAAGTTCGTCAAGCCTGCTATTAGTCCCCTTATAAATGTGATGATATTTATAGTCGCTCCCGTAATTTGCGAGTGTGGCTATTTTTTCGGCAAGTTTTTTGTCGTTTGTAGTCACGCATCCGCCGTCGCCCAAAGCCCCGAGATTTTTACCCGGATAAAACGAGAACCCTGCGGCTACACCGAAAGAGCCTACCCTTTTGCCCTTATAGGTTGCACCGTGCGCCTGCGCCGCGTCTTCCACAAGATAAAGTCCGTGTTTTTTACATACCGTCATAACGGCGTCCATATCGGCAGCCCTGCCTTGCAAATGTACCGCTATCACCGCTTTGGTCTTTTCGGTTATTTTTTCTTCAATAAGGTCGGGACGAATATTATACGTCGAAATATCCGGCTCAACTAAAACGGGGGTAGCACCGGCGTAGGATACCGCAAGCGCAGTTGCGATAAACGTATTTGACGGGACGATGACTTCGTCTCCTTTTCCTATTCCAAGTGCCCTTAAAATAAGGTAAAGAGCGTCAAGGCCGGTCGCAACGCCGACGCAGTAGTCAGTCCCGCAATAAGCCGCAAATTCCTTTTCAAAGGCCGCACACTCGTCACCCTTTATAAAAATATTTTTTTCGAGAGTTTTTTCAAACGCTTTTTTTAACTCCTTGTCAATTTCGCCGTGCATGACCGAAAAATCAACGAAGGGAACTTTCATTTTACTCATAAGTTTTTCTCTTTAACTAATTTAATAAAATCCTGATAATTACGCACGTAATCCTTTTCGTTGTAAAGTTCGGACGCAAGCACAAGCAAAACCGCATCGGGCGAAAAATCGTACATTTCTCGCCATACGTTGTTTGCTATGTAAAGCCCGTCCTCGGGACTGTTTAACTCTACTTCCGCAGTATCGCTTCCGTCGTCTAAATGTATTTTACAAGAACCCGAAACGCAAACTAAAATCTGCTCCAAACACTTATGGGCGTGAAAGCCGCGCCTTACGCCTTCCTTCGTGTCGTAAATGTAGTAAACCCGTTTTATTTCAAAAGGAATATTTTTAAGTTGTTCAAGGGCGATAAGTTGCCCCCTTTCGTCGCCGTTAGGCTCAAAGTGAAATTTTTTAATTTGCATATCTTCAACTCTTTTTAAGTAGTTTTTTTATCACTTTTATAAAGCAACCTTTTAAGTAGTAAACGGGAAAGTCGAAAAAGTTTTTCCTTCCTTTTTTCGCTACGCATTCCGCAATAAGTGTCGGATTTACGTTTTCAAGGTAAGCCGCGATGAAATCATCGTCGCTCACGAACTCTCCGCCGATTTCAAAAATCTTTTTATCGCCGTCAAGCAAACCGAAAAGCGCATTTTCAAAATCATTTCGCCCGATTACGGAACTTTCAAATATTTTTTGTTTACTTGCCCGATATTTGTCGTCACAGACAAGTTTTTTTGCCTCATCTATCAGTTCGTCAACGTCGTCGAACTCATACCCTAATTCGCTTTGGTTTTTCAGCGTACCCGTTCCGTCGTTGCCGTTTTTAAGGGTCAGCGGAACGACTCCCGCCGCTGCGGCGTACTGCGTCATCATATTGCCGCACACGGGGTAAGTGCTTAAATAAAACGCACATTTTTTTAATAGAGCAAAAAGGTCTTTCCTTTCGGTTGAATAAAACACTCTTTTAGGGAACTCTTTTTTCAGTTCGTCTATTTTTGACGTATCGCCTTCCCCCGCATACCAAAATACGACATCGGGACAAGCGTTCAAAATTTCTTTTACGGTTTTGTAATAAAGTCCGTCGCCGCCGAAAGTTTTGTATAGTCCGCCGCCCGAAAAGAAAAATTTTTGAGTTTTTTCGTCAAAATCAAATGGGAAACCTTCAAAATCAACGTCCTTTTTTACGTCCGGGTACATAGGAACTTTAACCGTTTTTTCAGGCTCAACTTTTCTCCCCGTTTGTGAAATATGCGCTCCGTAATCACGGAACTCTATAAGCCTGTCGTAAGAATTATTACCTATCCAAAAAGCGTGGTCGGTAAGGTTTATCATAAAGCGTTTGCCCGTTCCTTTATACGCCGTGAAAGCGGTGACGGTAGCCACGTCAAACGGGTAAACGTAAATAAACAAAAATTCAGGATTTTCGCACTTAATTATATCCGAAACATCTTTTACCCTTTGGGTATAACTTTTTTCGTCGATATAATAAACTTTACTGTTTCCTAAAACAGAAAGTATGTTTGGAATACACCCTTTAAAACGCTTTAAGGTGCAGTAAATTACGTCGTACTTTTTAACAAGACTTTTTAAATAAATTCCCGCAAGCCCCCTGTAATCGAACCCGAAACCGTCGTAAAATAAAACCTTGTTTTTATGCGGCTCGCCTTTGGGAGAAAATTCAAAACGTTCCGCAGTTTTAAGTATATAACTTTCAAGTTTTTCGTCCAAAACGAACTGGTTTGTGCGGTAAAGAATACACGACGACACAGAAATTCCGTCCATCGCGCGTTCGAACTTACCTTTCTTTAAGTATTTTTCGGTTTTCCCTTCAATTTTTCTTATAAAAGGCAAAACACGGTTTAAGTAATACTTTTTGCCACTTTTCAAAGCGTTCCCCACTTTTGGTCTTTTTCGCTTAAAATTATAGGCGTGCCGTCTTTTAGGGTATAACCTTTCCCCGACGCATTGCCCATGTACGTCCCGACGACGCTTTCCCACTTTATGCCGATTTTCGGGTCGTTCCACGCAAGCCCGCCTTCGTCGTTCGGATGGTAAAAGTCGCTTACTTTATAGCAAAATTCCGCAGTATCGGAAAGCACCAAAAAACCGTGCGCAAAGCCTTCGGGAATATAAAACTGTTTTTTATTTTGTTCTGACAAAATCACGCCGTACCATTTGCCGTAAGTTTTTGAATTTTTACGAAGGTCAACCGCTACGTCGAAAACTTCGCCCTTTATGACGCGGACGAGTTTTGTCTGCGGAAAATTTATCTGAAAATGAAGTCCACGAAGCACACCTTTAACGCTCATGGACTGGTTGTCCTGCACGAATACCGTATCTATCCCGAACTCTTTTAAGTCGTTCATATTATACGTTTCGGTAAAATAACCCCTTTCGTCGCCGTGAACTTTCGGTTCGATAACGTAAAGCCCCTTGATAGGCGTTTCTTCAACTTTAATTTGTGCCATTATCTTTTAATTCCTTTAAATATCTTTTAAGCGCGTCCTTCCAGTCGGGAAGGGGCGTAAATCCGTTCTCTTTAAGTTTGCTTTTGTCAAGCCTGCTGTTAAAAGGTCTTTTCGCTTTTGAAAGTCCGTATTCTTCCGTACTTACGGGGATGACTTTCGTAGTTACGCCCGCCAGCCGATAAATTTCCTTCGTAAATTCGTACCAACTTATAAACCCGCCTTCGTTAGTCGCGTGGTAATACCCGTACTTATCGGTTTCTACCATATCGACTAAAAGCCTTGCAAGGTCAAAAGTGTACGTCGGCGTGCCTATCTGATCGTTTACGACCCTTACCGTATCGTGATTTTTGGCAACGTTTAACATCGTTTTAATAAAGTTATTCCCGTTGATGCCGAAAGCCCACGCTATACGCACGATAAAAAACTTTACAAGATTATTTTTAACGGCAAGTTCGCCTTTAAGTTTGCTTTCACCGTAAACGTTTAAGGGTTTGTAATTTTTGTCGTCGGGTTGCCATGGCTTTTCGCCTTGCCCGTCGAAAACGTAGTCGGTCGAAATATAAATCATTTTTGCGTCTATCTTTGCGCACGCTTTTGCGATATTTTCCGTGCCGTACGCATTGATTGCAAAAACTTTGTCCCTATTTTCCTTTTCTTCCGCCGCGTCGACCACCGTCCACGCCGCACAATGAATAACCGCATCCGGTTTTTCACTTGTCAAAACGTTAAAAACCGCACGCTCGTCGGTAATATCCATTTCTTCGACGTCAACGCCTACTGCTGTATAATCTCTTTTTTTTAATTCTTCTACGACATCATGTCCGAGTTGACCTTTGACGCCCGTCACCAAAACTTTCATTTATCTTTTCCCGTGCTTTAAGTCCCACATATAATCTGCTATTTCAGTCGATACTTTGCGTTTGCTTTTCTGCAACTCCGCATTATCATATTCAGGTGTGTTTTTTAACCATTTTTCGGCGACTTCATTTGTCGTTGCGATTATTTTAGCGGGATTCCCCGCTACTACCGTTCCGTCCGGAACGTCTTTACTAACAAGAGAACATGCCCCGACGACAGAACCTTTACCTATTCTGACGTTAGGCAAAATTACTGCGTGATTGCCTATAAAAGCACCTTCTTCAACTATTATTTTACCGAATTTTAATATTTTGGAATACTTTTCATCCAAAGCGCGCAAAACGGAAACCGAACCGTCATGAGTAATAAATTGCACACCTGCGGTAATTTTTGCTCCGCTTTTAATTTCAATAAGCCACGGTTCGCTGCCAAAATCCGGCATACCGATCAACTTTGCCCCGTCATCAATTTTTACGCCTATTTTTTTTGCGTAATTAAATCTTCCTTTTTCGGAAACCGAAGCAATCTTTTTTCTTATAAAACCGAAAATATGTTTTATAGCACCCATCTTATCTGTTCCCGTACATTTTTTCGTAATAGTTTTGATATTCGCCCGAAATTATGGTCTCCCACCACTCTTTGTTATCGAGATACCATTTTATAGTCTTTTTTATGCCGTCTTCAAACTTTGTTTCGGGATACCAGCCGAGTTCGTTTTTAATCTTCGTCGGGTCTATTGCGTAGCGCATATCGTGACCTTTCCTGTCAGTCACGTGCGTAATAAGGCTTTCGGGTTTACCTAATTCCTTACAAATAATTTTAACAATATCTATATTGCGTTTTTCATTGTGCCCGCCGACGTTATAAACTTCACCGATTTTTCCCTTTCTTATAATAAGGTCAATCGCTTTGCAATGGTCTTCAACGTACAGCCAATCCCTTACGTTAAGCCCTTCGCCGTAAACGGGAAGCGGCTTATCGGCAAGCGCGTTCGCTATCATAAGCGGAATTAGTTTTTCGGGAAAGTGATAAGGGCCGTAGTTGTTAGAGCACCTTGAAATGCTTACGGGAAGACCGTAAGTTCTGTGATACGCCAAAACAAGCAAGTCTGCCGCCGCCTTTGAACTGCTGTACGGACTGCTCGTATGTATAGGCGTTTCTTCGGTAAAGAAAAGGTCGGGGCGGTCGAGCGGTAAGTCGCCGTAAACTTCGTCCGTAGATACCTGATGATATCTTTTTATACCGTACTTTCTGCATGCGTTCATAAGGGTCGCCGTACCCATTATGTTGGTATTTAAAAAGACGTTGGGGTTTTCTATGCTCCTGTCAACGTGGCTTTCCGCCGCAAAGTTTACGATAACGTCGGGTTTTTCTTTTTCAAAAAGATTATTTACCGCAACTTCGTCGCAAATGTCCGCCTTAATAAACGTAAAATTAGGTTTTCCCATTACGCTTTTAAGCGTGGAAAGATTGCCCGCGTAAGTGAGTTTGTCAAGACAAATAATTTTATCTTCGGGATGTTTTTCGAGTTCGTAAAAAATAAAATTACTGCCGATAAATCCCGCGCCGCCGGTTACTACTATTTTCATATTTACTCCTTAATAAAGTCCGTCAATAAACTTTCCGTCAACTACGTCCTTTATATATTGACCGTACTGATTTTTACTTAAATCCTTGCAAAGCGCAAGCGTTTGTTCTTTGGTTATCCAGCCGTTAAGGTAAGCGATTTCCTCAATACACCCGACTTTTCGGTGCTGATGAGTTTCAATCGTTTTAATAAAGTTTCCCGCGTCGAAAAGGCTTTCGTGCGTGCCCGTGTCAAGCCAGGTAAAACCTTGCCCTAAAATCTCAACGTTAAGCGCACCGCTATTAAGATACAGTTTGTTTACGTCTGTAATTTCATACTCGCCACGTGCGGAAGGCTTTAAACTTTTAGCGAACTCAACAACCTTGTTGTCGTAAAAGTAAAGTCCGGTTATACAATAATTACTTTTGGGATTTTTGGGTTTTTCCTCTAACGATAAAACTTTTCCGTTTTTATCGAACTCCACGATTCCGAATCTTTCGGGGTCGTCAACGTAGTAGCCGAAAATAGTCGCCCCCTTCCCTGATTCCGCAGAGTCCACAGCCTGTTTTAAACGCTTTTTCAAGCCGTGTCCGGAAAATATGTTGTCGCCGAGTATCATTGCGACGCAGTCGTCCCCTATAAACTTTTCGCCGATAACGAAAGCCTGCGCCAAACCGTTAGGAACTTGCTGTTCGGCATACGATAAATTTATTCCTAAATTTTTACCGTCGCCTAAAAGTTTTTCAAAACGCGGAAGATCGTCGGGAGTTGAAATAATCAAAATATCCCTTATGCCCGCATTCATCAAAACAGACAGCGGATAATAAATCATAGGTTTATCGTAGATAGGCAAAAGCTGTTTGCTTGTTACTCTCGTCAGCGGATAAAGTCTCGTTCCGCTGCCCCCTGCTAAAATAATTCCTTTCATTGTTTTTTCTCCATATAGGCTTTTCTTAAAATTTTTGCCGTATTAAGTTTTGCCTTAAAAACTTCTCTTTTCCCTTTCATAAACCAAAATACGGCGATAAATTTTTTATAACTTTTAACCGTCAAATTAAAATAGTCTTGCGCGGCTTTTTCCCCATAAGATTTTTTCATAAAAACCGATGTGCCGGTAAGTAAAAGCCTGTGCCTTTTTTCGTTGAATTTTTTACCCGAAAAACTTTGACCTTCAAGATGAATAAGTTTTGCGTCCGGCACCGAATAAATTTCGTAGTTCGTTTGCTTTTTCATCCTGAACTGAAATTCGGTTTCTTCGGCGTACATAAAAATGTCTTCGTCAAAACCGCCTATAAGGTCAAAAACTTCACGCCGCACAAACATATCCGCGCCTATTACGCAGCCGACTTTCATCGGTGCGCCCGTGTAATTGTAGCGGTCAAACAGCGGTTTTCTGAACAGCTTATCGAAAACCTTTGCAGTAAGTGAGTATCCCCTTTTTATCGTTTTATAGGAAAGCATATCCTTCCTGTACGATTCCGACGGCGTGCCGTCAGGACAAATAAGGTTTCCCGCACATATACCGCAGTCGCCGTTTTCTTCCATAAAACGGTACAACTTACCTATTAAATCGTCAATGAAAACGACGTCGGGGTTAAGCCATAAAACGTACTTTCCCTTAACGAATTTAAGTGCTTTGTTAAAAGCCTTGCTCGTACCCAAATTTTCATCGGATAAAATAAGTTCCGCTTTCCCGTCGTAGTATTCTTTAAGTTTTTCCGCCGAGCCGTCCGGACTTGCGTTGTCGACTATTATCAGTTGCAATTTGAGATTTTTCGTCAGCGAAAACATACCGTCCGTTGCGGTTTTAAGAAGGTCAAACGTATTGTAATTTATTATTATAACGGAAACGTCTGCTTGGTAATCGCTTACCGTGTTTTCCGTTTTTGCGTTCTCAATCATATTTCAGTCCGCTTTTTCTATTTCCTTTTCAACGTCATAAAGCACTCTTTCAAGAAGAGCGGCGGATTTCTCCCACGAGTATTTTAAAAGTATTCTTTCCTTGTCGCCCGTAGTGGTTTTAACAAGTTCGTCTAAGTCGTAATCATACTTTTCTGGATTGATATAAACGACGGAATCTTCAAAAATTTCGTGCATTACTTCGCTGTCCGTCACGATCACGTTTTTTACGCCCTGGCTCATCGCTTCAAGCGGAGGCATTCCGAACCCCTCGTAAAAAGTAGGAAATAAAAACGCCTTGCAGTTTGCAAGAAGGTCGTTTGCCTGTGCATCCGAAACGTAGCCTACGAGTTTTACGTTTTCGGGGCACTCTATATCGTTTTTGGCGAATACTTTTTTGTTCGCACCGCCTGCCACGACGAAAATACTGTCCATATTGTTTTTAGCAGTTTCAATTATCCACTTTATATTTTTGTTAGGCTCTAAACTGCTCATCGTAAAATAGTAGTTAAACTGTTCGAGCGAAAACTCCTTACGCACCGAATCGTCTTTTTCTTTGCCCTTAAAGTGTTGCCAACCGTTCGGTATCACTTTTACCCGTGACGACGGCAACTTATAGTATTTTTGTATCTCTCTTTTCGAGAACTCCGAAACGGTAAGTATCGATAATGATTTTTTTACTAAATTACGGAATAAAAAGTTATACCAAAGCCTGAATTTAAAACTGAAAAATTCGGGATGCGATTTAACTTTTACGTCGTGAATCATTACTATTTTTTTGCCGGAGAGCGGAGCGGAATTACAAAGATTAATTGAAATTGCATTCTCCTTTTTAACAAACTTACAA
Organism: Clostridia bacterium; assembly: GCA_034184645.1. GTDB lineage: Bacteria > Bacillota > Clostridia > Christensenellales > Borkfalkiaceae > UBA1259. The sequence goes on from JAXFZW010000161.1 coordinate 11,014, forward strand.
AAATCGATTTGTTCCCAAAGCACGCCCTGCCTTTTGCCGACGTTTACGGTTTTTATATTTTTAAGTTCGGGGAAGACCGCTCCTTTGGGTGCGGCAAGCGTTATATCGTGCCCGCTTAATTTATCGAGTTCGGCAACGAGTTCCGCCGCCACCCTTTGTACACCGGTAACCTTTTGAGTAAGGTACTTTCCGTTTATTATAAACTTCATAATTTTCCTTAAATATTAACGACGAGAACGCTGCATTTACCGCTTATTTCAATTGTATCCCAATTGCCGCAAAACCACGTATCGCCCTTTTCGGAAGGATACGTCAGCGAACCGTTACCTATCTTGCACTTACCTTCGATAATTATTACGACCTGGAAGGTCGATTCGCTCGGGATAAGTTTAAGCGAACTTGTAAGATCGTACTTCCTTACGCTGAAATATTTGCACTCGCCGATAAGTTTTTCCGTATACCCGTCGTGAACCGCGCTCGGATAAGTTGTGCGGAAATCTTCCTGTTCCTTTCTGAAATTCATAACGTCAAGCGCTTTATCGATGTTAAGTTCACGGAACTTACCGTTTTTGTCGCGCCTGCCGTAATCGTAAAGCCTGTAAGTAATGTTCGACGACTGCTGAACTTCGCAAATAAGACAACCCGCGCCGATTGCGTGCACCGTACCGGGGCGAAGAAAGTACGTTTCACCCTTTTTTACGGGGACTTTGTTAAGCACTTCCAAAAGCGTGTTCTTTTTTATGCGCTCTCTTATTTCTTCGGCGGTAACGTTGCGGTTAAAACCCACGTAAATCGACGCGCCTTCGTCCGCGCCCATAACGTACCACATTTCGTTTTTACCGTAGTCGCCTTCTATCGGGAAAGCATAATCGTCGTTCGGGTGAACCTGAATAGAAAGGCTTTGACGCGCGTCTATAAACTTAACCATAAGCGGGAATCTTTCATAGCCTAACGTCTTCCAGCCGAGTTGATCCTTTCCTATTGCGGCAAGATAATCGGTAAACAAAAACCCTTTGTACTTACCGGTCGCAATAACCGATTGCCCTGCGGGGTGAGCGGAAAGTTCCCAACTTTCGGCGACGCATTCCATACTGCCGACAGGTTTTTTAAGAACGTCGCGAATTTTAGTTCCGCCCCACAAAAATTCTTTGAATACCGGACGAAGTTTTACAAGACTTTCAGTCGACACCGACTTTTTCTTTTTCTTTATGCCTTCGGCAAATTCCGCGATTCTGGTTTTAACCATAACCAAGTTGCGCTTACTTTCGTTAAAAATAGAATACTCGGTAGCACTTCTTATCAAAATGCTCGAATCTTTAAAATACTTTTTCTTTTCGCCGCCGCCGACAGATATTTTTGCTTCGCCTTCGGTTATAAAGTAATTTTCGACAAAACCTTCTTCCGTGACCGACGAATAAGATCTGTTCGGGTATATTGTGACTCTGCTGACTTCACAGTTATCCGTACGGTTAAGAATATCCTTACTTCCCCATTTTTCGTAAAATACGGGAGATTCTTCAAAGAAACGGTTTTTATTGATGTAATATTTTTTTGAAACTTCCTTAATATTACTTTCCTTATTTATTTGCGTAATATAAATTGCGTCGCGCGTATTTGCGATAAGCACGTCGCGAAGTCCGTTTGCAACGACAAGCTGATCGTCAACCCTGTTGACTATTTCAACGTTTTTGTTGTCGAATTCGATTATATTTGTGGGCTGATCTTCCGCCCTTCCGATAAACTTGTAGTATGACGAAATATCGGTTATTCTCGTCCATGAAAAATATGCTTCGACAAGTTCGAGATTGTTTGTGTTTAAAACTTTGTCAAGTCCCAAAGCAAAAGTAGGATCTTGTACGTCTTCAAATACGCCGTCCTGCAAACCTATGTTTCGGCATCTGTCAACGAAATCCGGGTTTATGTTTTGAAGTATTACCGACGCCTTACCGCCGTAAAGACCGCAGTCGTAGTAGCAATTTTTAGTTTCACGCGAAGTGAATTTAACTTTTTTGCCGCCCACGTCGAAAAAGTGCAAACAGTTTGCGTCGGGACGGGGACGAATGCCTATCGCGGCGATTTTATTGCTCTTTATTATGCTTTTAAGCCTTACGATTGCCGGATTATATTCGCCTTCTATCACGTGGTCGGTAAAGACGATTAATAGTTCTTCGTCAGGCTGAGCGTAAAGTGCGGAAATAACTACGGACGGAGCGGTTTTAAGCGGAGTGTTTTCAAGTAAAATGGTATAATTAAGCCCTTGAAAATACTGCAACTGACCGCGCGCTATATTTTCGTATTTTTTGTTGGTGATTACGATAAATTCGTCGCAAAAAGGCATATTCCTTAAAATTGCTTCCTGAAACATCGATCTGCCTTTTTTGATCTCCATAAACTGTTTCGGGAAGTTCTTCCTTGAAAGCGGCCAAAGTCTGTCGCCGCTGCCCCCTGCTAAAACAATACACTTCATCTTTTTATTCCTTAACTTTCGGCAAACTTTTTAAGCCACTCTGTTAGTTTTGCCGTTTTTTCGTTTGCGTCTTCCTGCGTTTTGCCTACGACGCCGGCGTAAAATTTGATTTTGGGTTCTGTACCCGACGGACGAACGCAACACCATCCGCCGTCAAGTTCAAAGTAAATAACGTTGCTTTTCGGAAGATTTATTTGGGTTTTATTACCAAGGGCGTCCTTCCTTTCGCCTATAAGGTAATCCCTTACGGCAATTACCCTTTCCCCTGCGATTTCATTTATTTCGGAGTGTCTTAACTCGTCGGTTTTAGCGGCGATTTTTTTTGCCCCGAAAACGCCTTTTAGGGTTACGGAAAAAGATTTTTCCTTATAGTACCCGTACTTTTCGTAAAGGGCCGTAAATTTGTCGGCAAGCGTTAAGCCTTCAGACTTTGCCACAGCCGCCGCCTCGCAAAGCACGGCAACCGCCGCAACGGAATCTTTATCCCTTGCGCAATCGAAGGGTAAAAGCCCGTAACTTTCTTCGTATCCGAAAACGAAAGTTTTTTCGCCCGATTCTAAATACTCGCGTATTTTGTCGCCGATATACTTAAAACCCGTTAAAACTTCTTCGTAACTGATGCCGTATTCTTCGGCTATTGCGCTGCCGAGTTTACCTGACACTATGGTTGAAAATACGACGCCGTTTTTGGGCAAGGTTTTATTCTTTGCCTTTTCGGACACTACGTATTCACACAAAAGAGCGCCGCATTGATTACCCGTAAGCGGCACAAAACCGTCCTTGCCTTTAACGTACACGCCGAGTCTATCCGCATCGGGGTCGGTTGCGACGACTAAATCGGCATTAACCTTTTCGGCAAGTCGCAGCGCATAGTCAAATGCGGAAGGATCTTCGGGATTTGGCGTTTTAAGAGTCGGGAAGTTCCCGTCAGGTGCCTGCTGTTCTTTTACGACGTAAAGATCTTTAACGCCTATTTCTTTGAGTATTCTTTTTACCGGTTCTAACCCCGAACCGTTAAGCGGAGTATAAACGACTTTAAGCGTAGGAGCAAACTGCTTTAACGCATTTACGTTTATAAGCCCTTCTTTGATTTTTGCGATATAAGCGTCGTCAACGGCTTTACCTATATACTCCAAAAGCCCGTTTTGAATAGCCGTTTTTTCATCCGCACCGTCTATTTTATCGTAAACGCTTATTTTGTTTAAGTCGAGCTTCTGCAGTTCGGCC
>JAXFZW010000162.1:0-6676 GCA_034184645.1 Clostridia bacterium
AAAAAAGCGACTTGGTTAAACTCGATATGCTGCTTAACGGCGATATTTGCGACGCACTTTCGATAATAGTTCATAAGGATAAGGCGTATGAAAGGGGCAGACAAATCGCCGAAAAGTTGAAGGACGTTATTCCGCGCCAGATGTTTGAAATTCCTATTCAGGCGGCGGTCGGCGGAAAAATAATCGCCCGTGAAACGGTAAAGGCGTTCAGAAAGGACGTTCTCGCAAAATGTTACGGCGGCGACGTCACGAGAAAGAAAAAACTTCTTGAAAAGCAAAAAGAAGGTAAAAAGAAAATGCGCTCTATCGGTACGGTTGAAATACCGTCCGAAGCGTTTATATCAATACTTAAAACCGACGACAGTAAGTAACGGAGTAATTATGGCAGGGATATATATTCACGTTCCTTTTTGTAAAAGTAAATGCACTTATTGCGACTTTGCGTCATATCCTAAAGAACTCGGCAAGGCGGAAAGTTATTTTGCGTGTTTGTATCGGGAGCTGTCGGGCAGGGCGGAACAGTTAAAGGACAAAACTTTCGACACAGTGTATATCGGCGGCGGCACTCCGTCCATCGTCGACGCAAATCTTATTGCGGGGGCGATTAGGCAGGTTAAAAAATGTTTTAATCTTTCGAGCAATCCCGAAATAACGATAGAACTTAACCCCGGCACGGTTACCGAAGAAAAAATCAAAACATATAAAAGCGTTGGCATAAACAGGTTTTCGATAGGGCTTCAAACGGGATACGACGACCAACTTAAAAGGCTTAACAGAATTCATACCGCAAAGGACTTTGTTTTGACTTGCAAAATGCTTAAAGGCGAAAATATAAGTGCGGACGTTTTGATAGGACTAAAAAATCAAACGGCGGAAGAGGTTAAAAAGACGGTTGACCTTTGCGTTGCATGCGACGTAAGTCACGTTTCCGTTTACGCTTTAACCCCCGAAGTCGGTACTCCCATTTATACGGACTACCTTAACGGTGAATTATTGTCCGACGACGAAGTCGCTGAAATTTACGATAGCGTCAGGGCGTATTTAAAAGATAAAGGGTTTTACCGCTACGAAGTTTCAAATTTTGCAAAACCCGGGTATGAAAGCAAACACAACTTAAACTATTGGGAGCGAGGCGAGTATATAGGCGTCGGCGTTTCGGCTTCGTCGTTTATAAACGGAAGGCGTTTTACAAACACCTTCAAAATAGACGAATATATAAACTCGGTTATACTTAAAAAATTCCCCGAAATTTCTTCTGACGATATTGTTGGTGACGATGCCGAATTTGAGTTTATTATGTTAGGTCTTCGCACGGCAAAGGGAATAAGCGTTAAAAAGTTTGAAAAAGAATTTGGCGTAAACTTTAACGAAAAGTATGCCGCCGCACTTAAAAAGAACGCTGAATTTTTGGACTATGACGGTGACAACCTTAAAATAAAAGACGAGTATCTTTACGTTCAGAACGGCATAATAATGGAGTTTATGAAAGATTGAATATGAAGAAAATTACCGTACACAGCGAAATAGTTTACTTGTTATCTATCGTCATACTAGCCCTTGCGGTTGCGATTTTGTCGGCGGCGGACTTCGGCGTTTCAATGGTAGTTGCGCCCGCGTATATTCTTTCGCAAGCGACGGGGTTTTTATCTTTCGGACAGGCGGAATACGTAATTCAGGCGGTGCTGTTTATTATTTTCTGTTTAGTTGTAAGAAAATTCAAGTGGGTTTATCTTTCTTCTTTTTTGACTTGTCTGATTTACGGTGCGGTTTTAGATCTTTGGAGACTTATTCCGTTTTTTAATCCTGCGGTTACCGCACCGGGAAGCATGGAGCTTTGGCTCAGGATAGTTATGTTTATAGTAGGCGAACTTTTGACGGCGTTTTCGATAGCGTTGTGCTTTAAAACCTACCTTTATCCGCAGGTTTACGATTTCTTCGTAAAAGGTGTTTCTGAAAAATTCAAACTTAAAAGGCACGTTTTCAAAACTTGTTTTGACCTGGGCTTTTTAGCGATAGGTACGGCAATGACGTTGCTTATTTTCGGAAAGTTCGTCGGGGTGTGGTTCGGCACGCTTGTAATCGCTCTCGTGAACGGCACGATTATAGGACTTTTCGGCAAACTTATAGATAAGTTTTTCACCGTAAAACCGTTTTTCCCGAAATTAGAAACAAAATTTGAAATTTTAAGTTGAAATATTGCGTAAACCGCCGATAAAAACGTATAGTTTTGTCGGCGGTTTTTAATATTTTTTTTTGTCAAAAAATCGTCTGAACTTATATCGTAATAATCGGCGATTTTTATCACCGTTTCAAAATCGGGTCGGACTTTTCCCGTTTCGTATCCGGTGTAATTTACGCGCGGAATATTAAGACGTTTAGATAACTCTTCTTGCGTCAGGTTTTCCGCCTTTTTTAACGCTCTCAATTTTTTTGATACGTCCGCTTTTCACCTCCTTTTCTATTGACATTGTACAAAGTGTATACTAAAATTGAATTTAATAAACATAAAGTGAACAAAATTAACTTTCAAGGAGAAAAGTATGAGAAGAAAACTTGTTTTGGCGGTAATACTTATTTTATCGCTTATCGTTTCCGTTTTCGGTCTTATCGCTTGCGGAGAGAGCGGCGAAAACAACACGCCCGCGCAGACGAACACGGATCCGCAAACTCCCGATTCGGGCAGTAGTGGCGGGGGAAATAACGCCGGCAGCGGTCAGGGGGACCAAGGCGGAGAACAAGAGCCGCCGAAAGCTTACGAAGCGGAACTTCTGGCACTTGAAGGCTTTAATGACGAAGGCGATAAGTACTATACTTTAACCGTTCCGAACGCTGTTTCGACTTATGCTTTTTCAAATCTTATAACGGTCAGCGAAGAAGCGACGTATACGGTAAGGCATGAGGATGAACCTAATCCTTCCGCAGACGGAACAATTAACTTACGCGAAGCAAGAAACAGGATTTTTATAGACGTATATTCGAAGGACGGGGGAAAACATAATTATTTTACAGTCGACATATACAGAAATCGCTTATACAAGATATATTATTCGTTAAGTTATAAGACTTTAGATTATTTCGGCGAAGTACATTGGGATAATGTCGATTTAGGCGATAACGCGTATTTAACCGTTGAAGAAGGCAACCGTGTTCCCGTTCCGGAATTTGAGAAGCGTTTGGGATTCGATTTCGATTACGGCGACTACGATTTTGAAACACCCGCAACCCCCGGTCACGTTAATACTTATATGGCAATTACCGGAACGCCCAAAGAAGAAATGCAGGATTTCGAGTTTACTTCAACAACGGATACTTGCGAAATAAAAAGTATCTGGATAAAAAACGAACAAGCGTTTACCGAACTCACTATTCCGGAGTATATTACAAAAATAGATATGGATTATAACAAAATTTCCGGTTTTTCAAACAGTGCGCAATATATTGAAAAAGTATATTGGAACGCCAAACGTTGTGAGTTTTCAGATGATAATGATTACGGATTATTCTCTCATGGCGGATGGTATCCTTGCGAAGTGATTATCGGCGATACGTGCGAATATCTTCCCGCGGGGGCTTTTAACCTAAACGACAAAATAAACAAAACGACTATCGGCAGCGGACTTAAAGAAGTAGGCGGTTGGGGTGCGTTCGGCGGTTCATGTAAAAACTTTTACATAAAAGACCTTAAACAATTTATAGAGATAAAAGACCTTGATAAAGCAAATATCACGGTTGAAAATTTATACCTTAACGACAATCTCATTACCGAACTTACTATTCCCGACGGAATAACGGAAGTTCCCGCTAAAATATTTAAAAACGGCTCTTACAGAAAAATAGTAATCCCCGAAGGGGTGACGAAAATAGGCGACGAAGCGTTTTGGGGTTGTTATGTGCAAGAATTGTCTTTACCCGATACTCTTACCGAGATAGGCGAAAGGGCGTTTTGTGGTGCAAACATAACCGAACTCGTTATACCCGACAGCGTATTAAGTATAGACGATTATGCATTCTCCTATTGTTCGTCTTTAACGAGAGTGGTTTTAGGTACGGGGCTTGAAAACGGTACTGTCGGTGAAAACGCGTTCGGCGGTTGTAATATCTACGAAGTTTACGACAAGTGTTATTTCGCTTTCGACGTCGATAATAATCTTTGCGGAAAAGTAGCGGTAAACGCATACAGAATAATCAGGCCGAACGATTATAATCAGGATTCTTCCGTACATAAAGTACAGGGCGAAGACGGCAACACTTACGTTTACTACGAAAGATATAATCAGAGCAAGCTTACAAACGAAAGGATTTTCCGCGGGTATATCGGAACTAACGATAATCTTATATTGCCCGACAATATAACGCATATAAAATATAGTATCCATGGTATGTACGTTGTTATTCCCGAAAGCGTAATAGTAATTGAAAGCGGAAGTTTCGCATCTCAGAATATTGAACACGTCTTTTATGCGGGAAGCGAAAGCGGTTTTGACGCTATATTCGTGGAGATGTACGAAAACAGCAAGCTTACCAAAAATAAAGTTTATTATTATTCCGAAACCGAACCCACGGAAGAAGGTAATTTCTGGCATTACGCAGAAGGTGTTCCTACCGTGTGGAACGCCTGACGGATAACAGAACAGACTGAAAGAGAAAAAAGGCTGACTTTACGCCCGCCGCGCTTTATTATGCGCGGCGGACTTCGGCGTTTTTATGACGTTGCTTATTTTCGGAAAGTTCGTCGGGGTGTGGTTCGGCACGCTTGTAATCGCTCTCGTGAACGGCACGCTTATAGGACTTTTCGGCAAACTTTTGGACAAGTTCATGAGTTCTCCGCCTATTTTTCCCAAAGTGGCGTCGTATTTCGGTTTTTTTGAGTAAAATTTTTTATCTTGATATAAACGAAGGTTAAAAATGGAATCGAAACAAAGGAAGTTAAAAAACAACCTTTTTATAAGCGGAACGGCACTTATCTCCGTTGCGCTTTTGGACGTTATTAAAGTAATTTTGTATTTTATACTTGACCCTACTCAACGTCACGTTTTAAAAGAAGTTATTATGCAAAATCAAATTTCCGAAGGCGCTCTTATCGGAATGATCGTCGGAATTTTGGCTTTGGAAGTCGCTTTAAGCTTATTTATAGGACTTTCCGCCAGGGCGGTGGCGAAAGGCAAAACCAAAAACGCACTTTATATCGTTGTGGCGATTATTTTTGCGATAGTTTTATTCGCAGGCTGTATTTTTTACTTTATCGACTTGTTTTTGTCCGAAATAACCTTACTTTCGGTCATTGAAGTCGTTGTTTCAAACGTGTTTTCGGCAGTAGTAATTTATTGTCTTTTTGACATTTGCATTTGTAGTCTTAAAACAAGAAAGGTAAACGGGCAAAGCGGAAACGTTGATACCAAAGATATAAACGCCGACGAGGGGGTACTTTTTTAATGCAAGCGGATTTCCATTATTACGCCACCTATTGCGCGGCATTTATAGCAGGATACACGCACGATGAAAGTTTGAAAATTTGTTACAGCGCTCAACTTGTCGATTTGTGTTCAAAAACGTTTTTAGTAAAAATCGGCGGACCTAAACAGGCGGCTACGACTCAACTTTCACTTGAAATGATGGACGCAACGAAAGACGTGTTCGGTCTTCAAGATATAACGCGAATTTGGGCATCTTTTCATTTTTTACCAAGCAATTTATATGCAAAACCCGATAAAAAACTTCCTAAAAAGTATTTGAATAAATACCGGCTTATTTGCGACACGAACAGCGATCTTTTGGTCGAAACCGTAAATATGGCGAAAGGTAAAGGGGTTGAAGCAATCGGGCTTGCGTTGCATATTTTAGCGGATACATGGGCTCATAGATATTTTGCGGGAACGCCGTCGCTCGTAATAAACAATTCTATCGGTTTTACTGAACTCGTTGACGGTGAAAAGGGTTTGACGGAAAGAAAAATGAATTTCCGTAACAGCGCGTTTAAGCCCGACGACCTTGAAAACGGAATTTTTACTTGCAGTATGTTTCAGGCTGATGAAAACGCGATTATGAATCTCGGTCACGGAAGAGCGGGGCATTTGCCCGATTACGGCTTTATACGTTATAAGTATATGCCCGCGTGGAAGGACTACGAAACGATTGTTAAGGATAACCCGAACGATTATTACCATGCGTTTTGTCAGATGGTTTACGCATTAAAGTTTTTTAAGGGGGAGATAAATTCCTTTGAAAAAAACGAGTATGCTTTCGCCGACGTTGAAAAATATAAAGAAAGAATAGAAAATATTCTCAAAGTCAGAAGACTTGATATGAGCGAAGACTGGAAGGGATTGGGTGAAAGTTTATCGGGTGAAAAAATCCAACCGTTTGACGTTACTAAATACGAAAGCGAGTATATGGGCGCTCAGGATAAAGATAAAACTTATCTCGGAAAATTTATTTTAGCGGCTTTATCTCAAAAAAGCATGGTCACAAACAGGATATATAAGTCAAAAAATCCTCTTGCGGGCGTGTCTATTGATTTTGGACAAAAGGGACTTAAAGGGATGAAAGAGTATTTTGCTCTCCTTAAAAACACTATGGGGGACGCAAAATGAAAACGATAAAACGTTTTTTAAGTATTATTTGGGTGCTGGTCGTTTTGGCTCTTTCCTACCTTATGATTGCGAATCCCGAAACGGGG
>JAXFZW010000163.1:0-12204 GCA_034184645.1 Clostridia bacterium
ACAGCGTAGTAGTAGACGGAAGCTTTAAGAGTGAAGACGTAGACGCAATGCTTGACGAGTGTTATGACAAGGTAAAAGCCGAATTAACCAAAAAAGTTTAACGGCAAACCGTAAAACAAAATTATTTATAAAAGACTAAAAGCAGTCCGATAAAACGGGCTGCTTTTTAATTGTTAAAATTCTAAAAGCCCTGTGAAGTTGCCAAAATGAAAAAATTTAAATACAGATTATAATGGTGCGATAAAATTTTAGATTTTTGTGAAAAAGTATGGTATAGTTAAAATACATAATCAAAGGGGAAGTATAATGAAACGCATAGTTAGTGTTTTAACGGTCATTGTAATGCTTATCTGCGGAGTTTTTGTCTGTGGATGCGACAATAAGGCAGAAAAAGAATATATCGGCATTATTTCGGCAATGGAAAACGAAATACAAAAATTGTTGTCGGAAACAAACGTCAGCAGAGTAGATACCGTAGGAAGTGAAAAGTATTACGTAGGAACGCTATGCGGTAAAAACGTCGTCATTACCAAAGCGGGTATAGGAAAGGTACATGCGTCGTCGGGCGCAACTACGTTGTTCAATACATATAAAATTTCAAAATTGTTGTTCACGGGTATTGCCGGCGGAGTTGCCGACCAAACGCAGGTGCTTGACGAAGTAATCGCCACTAACGTGGTCGAGCATGACTACGGAATAATCACAAACGATGGCTTTGTGTGGTGTTCGGGAGATCCCGGAACAGGCGGAGAAGAAGGAGTTTACTATCCTTGCGACGAAGCGCTTATTGAACTTGCATATGAAACCGCAAAAGAAGTGCTTGCAGGCGAGCATAACGTTTTTAAGGGCACGATAGCGACCGGCGATCAGTTTATTGCGTCCGAATCGTACGTTGAAAGATTGCAGCAGGACTACAATGCGTACGCTTGCGAAATGGAAGGGGCTGCGGTCGCCGCGATATGCATTAAATACGAAATACCGTTTGTAGTGATACGTGCGCTGTCGGACAAGGCAGACGGAAACGCTCACGACAGTTACGAAGGTTTTGGTAATATTGCCGCAGAAAATTCAAGCAAAATAGTTATAAAAATGCTTGAAAGCATGTAAAAGTTTATAGCGAAATACTTAAAAACAGAATTATCCCACCGCCAAAAGGCGATGGGATAATAAATTTTAAAGCTATCGGAATTAAAAAATACGGGTTTGACAAATAAGTACTTATAAAGTATAATATAGCGGTTGCATAAATTACGGAAGGTGCAAAATGGAAAACACTAAAAAGAGAAACGGCTTTGCCGGCGGCATAGGTTTTATACTTGCGGCAGCGGGAAGCGCAGTGGGACTTGGAAACTTATGGAGTTTCCCATATAAAACAAGCCAAAACGGTGGCGCGGCGTTTGTATTCGTCTATATTTTCAGCGTTATCGTTATGGGCTCGATAGTTATGATTGCGGAAATATACTTGGGCAAAAGAGCGCAGGCAAACCCTGTCACCGCTTACAAAAAGGCGCATAAAAATCTCGGTTGGTTGGGGCTTTTTGCTGTTATAATCCCGTTTATTATAATATGTTATTATTCCATACTCGGCGGTTATACCGTAAAGTATGCAATGAATTCGTTTAACGATAATACGTCGATTTTAAAGTCTTTTTCGGGAAACGTCGGCGAAGTAATTCTTTATACCGCTATCTTTATTGTTTTGGCACTCGTTGTGGTTATGGGCGGCGTCCAAAACGGAATAGAAAAGGCAAGCAAAGTTTTAATGCCTATTCTTTTCATAATTTTAGTTGCAATCGTCGTTTATTGTTTATGTTTGGGAAAAGGTGTTTCGGAAGGGCTTAACTACTATCTTAATCCCGACTTTTCGGCATTAGGGTTTAAGGGTGTGCTTGCCGCTATGGGACAAGCGTTTTATTCGCTTTCGCTTGGCATGGGCATTATGGTTTCATATGGTTCATATACGGGTAAAAAAATAAAAGTCGGCAGTTCTGCCGCATATATTGCCATTTTCGATACGCTTGTTGCACTTCTTGCGGGGCTCGCTATTTTCCCTGCGATTTATCACTATCAGGCGGAAACGGGTATCGCACTGAAAGACAACGGAATAATGCTTTTGTTTGCGTCGCTTCCCACGGTGTTTAACACGCTCGGCGTTGTGGGTAAAATCGTTTCCTTCCTTTTTTTCAGTATGGTGATAATCGCCGCGTTGACGTCGGTTATTTCATTACTTGAAGTCGTAACGCAGTTTATTATACAAAAATTTAACATGTCGAGAAAGAAGGCGATAAGCATAGTCGCCGGCTTAACCTTTTTGATTTCGGTGCCGATAGGCATTTCGCTTGGTTACGCCTTAAACGGAAAATCGGCGATGATGCTTTGCGGACAAAACTTACTTGACTTTTTCGACCTTGTGTCCAATACTGTTTTAATGCCCGTATGTGCGTTTGGTTCGTGCGTGGCACTCGGTTGGTTTGCTTTTAGAAGCAAATCGCCAAAAGAGAATTTCAGCAGCAACCATCTTTATAAAAAACTTGACGAAGAAGGTTTAAAACTCGGAAAATTCGGCAAAACATTTGCCTTTATGGTTAAATACGTCACACCGCTTTTTATTGCGGTGATAGAAGTTTTCGGCGTAATAGACATTGTTTTCCCGCCGTCGGGGACGGGCAGGGAGTTTTCCGCTGACGGGCTCGGAATCGTACTTACGGCGTATGCGCTTTTGGTGATTGCAATAGTCGTGTACTTTGTTTTCCTTAAAAACAAATACACGGGCTCTAACGCCGACGAACGGAATTTCGTGAAGGAGGAAGTGCCTGCAACCGATGACGACGAAGACGAATTCTCTCCGCCAGAGCCTGCAATTAAAGTCCCGTCAAAGGATGATAAATAAAAGTTAATACAATTAAAAGACCGCTTCGGCGGTCTTTTAATTTTTAAAGCAATTTAAGCGCTTCAATAAACAATAAATAAGGACAGGTAATCACCGCCAAAAAAAGCGTATATGAATATGAAATAATGTTCATATTTTTGCTTGACTTCCTTCGCGTTAAGGGTATAATTATTTTTGTAAATAAAGCAAAACCTTAATTATCAAAAGGCGAAAGGGAGTAAAAATGTTTATTGAAATAAAGGACGTGAAAAAGGACTTCGGCTCGGGCGACAGTGTGACTCATGCGCTCGCAGGCGTTTCTTTTACGATGGAAAAGGGCGAAATGGTCGTTCTTTTAGGACCTTCGGGTAGCGGTAAATCAACGCTTTTAAACGTTATCGGCGGAATAGAATCCGCTGACGGCGGAGTAGTTAAAATAAACGGCGAAGGCGTTGAAAATATGAGCGAAAAGGAAAGAACTTTGTATCGCCGAAATCATTTGGGCTACGTTTTTCAGTCGTATAATCTTATACCTAATCTTACCGTAAGGGAAAATATCGAAGTAGGGGCGTATCTTTCAAAAAGCCCGTTAAACGTTGACGAACTTATTGCTCTTTTAGGATTGACGGAGCATAAAAACAAAGTGCCGTCGGAACTTTCGGGCGGTCAGCAACAAAGGACGTCGATAGGAAGGGCAATAGTCAAAAACCCCGATCTTTTACTTTGCGACGAGCCTACCGGTGCGCTCGACAGCGATACGTCAAAGCAAATTTTGGAACTTATCGAAAAGGTAAAGGAAACTTACGGCACTTCGATAATTATGGTGACGCATAACGAAACTATTTCAAAAATGGCGGATAGAATAATAAGGCTTAAAGACGGCAAAATCGTGTCGGACGATAAAAACGATGAAAAGATAGGGGCCGGCGAACTTGTATTATGAGAAATCCTTTATATAAAAGACTTAAAAGAGAATTTATTCGCGATCTTGCCAAGTATATAGTTATATTTTTGTTTATGGCTTTGCCTATCTCGCTTTGTTCGGGTTATATGATTGGCAATGACTCGATGATCAAAACGTACAACGAAGGCGTGAGCAAGTACGCGCTTGAAGACGGACATTTTCAAACGATGTTCGCACTTTCGGAAAGTCAAATTGCTCAAATTGAAAACGAAGAAAAACTTGCGGTTAAAAAACTTTATTATAAGGAAGAGTTAAGCGATAAGGAACATTCGGTAAGGATTTACTCAATATCGGACAGGGAAAACATAAACAAAATTTGCGTTCATAACGGAAGTTTGCCTGATTCCGCAAGCGAAATCGCGCTCGACAGACTTTACTGCGAAAACAATAAAATAAACGTAGGCGACAGTTATAAGGTCGGCGAAAAAACTTACAAGGTGACGGCGTTTATTTCGCTGTTTGATTATTCCTGTTTATTTAAAAGGAATACCGACACGATGTTTAACGCGCAGACTTTTACCGTTGCGCTTTTGACGGCGCAGGGATTTAACGACGTCGGGGAAGGAAATCTTGTTTACAATTACGCTTATAACTTTCCCGAAACTTTAAGTGAAACCGATGTGCACGAAAAAAACACGGCTTTAAGGAAAGACCTTTACTCGTTTACGCTTACTGCCGGCAACATGCTTACAGACTTTCTCGCAAAGGAAGATAATCAGGCGATAAACTTTTCAATAACGGACATAGAAGGCGACTTGACGATGATGCTTATTTTCGGCATACTTATCGTCGGCGGACTTGCGTTTGTTTTCGCATTGTCGGTAAAAAGCCAGATAGAAGGAGAAGCGGGCAGTATAGGGACGCTTAAAGCGTTAGGGTACAAAACAAAAGAACTTTTGGCGCACTTCCTTATTTTGCCGACGTTAGTCACGCTTTTTGCAGGCGTTATAGGAAACGTGCTTGCTTATACTGCGCTTAAAAACTATTTGGTCTGGCTGTATTATCACTCTTATTCGCTTCCGACTTATACTACCTTTTACAACGTAAAGGCGTTTATTTTTACTACTGTTATCCCCATCGTTTTGGTTATTTTAATAAACGTGTTTATGCTTTTGCGCTACCTAAAAATACCGGCGCTTAACTTTTTGCGCGGAAACTTGCGTGTCAAAAAGGGTAAAAAGGTTATCAGACTTAAAGAAAAAATACCTTTTATGTCAAGATTCCGCATAAGAGTGGTTGCTCAAAACAAGGGAACGTATATCGCGCTTTTTATAGGAACGTTTTTCGCTTGCGTAATACTGCTTTTCGGGTTAATGATGTCGCCGCTTTTAGATCACTACAAACAGGCGGTAATATCTTCCCAGCTTGCACCGTATCAAACAATTCTTAAAGCGGACGTGACCGTGACGGACGAAGACGCGGAAAAACTTTATTTTGCGCAACTTACTTACGGACTTGACGACGTGATGATTTACGGAGTGGAAAAAATGGGCGACGACTCGGCGTACTTAAAGTCGCTTATGCTTGAAAACGGAAAGGTGGTCGTAAACAATGCAATGAGCGAAAAATACCGCTTAAAGGCAGGATCATCCTTTACGATGAAAGAAAAATTCGGCGACAAAGAATACGAGTTCGACGTTAGCGGAGTTCTTAAAAACGACGGTGCGCTCGTAGTATTTATGCCGGCTGATGATTTTAAATCGGCGTTTAGCACAGGGGAATACCTTACCGCATACCTTTCGCAAAACCGATTAAGCGTTGACGAAACGTATATATACAAAACGGTCACAATCGACGATCTTACGTCAACGAGCGATCAGCTTACGAGTTCGATGGGCGACGTGTTCAAACTGTTTACGATTTTTTCGGTGGTTTTGTTTATGTTGCTTATTTATTTGCTTGCAAAAATCGTTATCGAAAAGAATTCAAAGCAAATTTCAATGATGAAAATTCTCGGATACAAAACGTGGGAAATAAATAAGGCTTACAATATCCCGACCGGAATCGTCGCGATGATTTCAATAATAATAAACACCTTTTTATGCCAACTTTTAATAAAGGTTTTATGGGATGTTATAGTGCCTATGCGTATGCGCGGATGGATAAGTTTTTACGTTGCCCCATACCTTTATCCCGTAATAATAGGTCTCGGACTTTTGTCATACGGCGTGGTTTACTTTATCGAAAGCAGAAAGATTGCAAAAGTTAAACTTTCCGAAACGCTTAAAAGCGGGTTTTAACGAGAAACGCAATAAGTAAAATCAAATAAAAAAAGACCGCTTCGGCGGTCTTTTTGTTGTAAAAACTATTTTTTCATACTGTTTTCTTTAATTCTTTTAACTGCGGCGTCGTGGCTGCGCATTGTGAAAAGCATGTTATTTTGCAGAGGTGCGCCCCTGAAATTTTTAGATGGCGCAAGGTTTTCGCGTTTTGTTTCGGTCGTCGAAGTTTCGCTATTGTTTCGGTTTTGCGAAAAAGCGTTGTTTTTCCCTAAAAACGAAAAAAGCAAGTCGCCGAGCCCCTTATTTTTACCAGGCTCTGCGGAAAAGGTTTTATCTTCGTTTGCCGAACCGTTCCCCCGATAAGAATCGAAAAGAGAAGAAAGAAGTTTAAAAACGCCGAACTTTTCCATTTTTCACCACCTTGCCGCGCACAAAAATCAAAAAAAACCTAAAAATTATTGCAAAAAAGCGCGGTATAGTTTATAATATATTTTACTTAAAATGTATAATTATGTATATTCGGTAAAAATTTAAAAGTTTACCGAAAACGGCGGAGAATATATGAAAAAGTTTTTGACCGGAATAGTTTTATTCGTTCTTGCGGCGGCACTTTGCGTTTGTGCGGCATGTGCCGGTAAAAGTTGGAACGAAAGCGACGTAACACTTAAAGATTGGGGCGCGGTTATTGAAAACGACGGTTTCATTGCCGAAACCGAAAATTACGTTTATTATATCAACGGCGTTGCCGAAAATTCAAGCAATAACGAATTCGGTACTCCCGTAAAGGGCTCGCTTGTCGCAGCAAAAAAAGCGGACATTGAAAACGGCTCGGATAAAATCGAAAGATGCATAGTCGTTCCCAAGCTTTTCGTTGCGGCGGACTTCAATATGGGCGTATTCATTTACGGTGATTACGTTTACTATATGACTCCCACCACGGATAAAAACTCTTCGGGCGACATCTCGTACAACGAAATGGAGTTTGCGAGAACAAAACTTGACGGAACGGACACTAAGACTTATATCAAGATAGGCGCACCCGGTGACCAGTACAGAATCGTTCAAAAAAGCGGTACCGTTTATCTCGTAATCAACGACACGGTAAATTCCCGTCTTGTTTGCTACAACACTAAGAGCGGCGCTCTTATTGAAATTGCCAAAACCGACGCAAAGACCAACGTTAAAACTTCTGCGGAGGGTGAACCTGTCGAATACGAATCGCTCGCAGCATTTACGTTTGCCGGTAAAGACAGTTTGTCGGACGGAGTAGTAGCGTTTACCAACACCGTCTATCTTGACGAATACGATGCGGCCGCAGCAAGCCGTAATTCGCAGTACAGCAGAACTACTGCACAGTACAATAAACTTTACGTTTACAAAGCGGGTGAAAGAGCGGCGACGCTTGCTCTTTCCGGCAAGGCGAACGCAAGAACTTACACGGTAAACCTTATAAACGGTGACAACGTTTATTACACCGCAACCGACGCGGTAGCACTTGTAAGCACCGCTGCGGCTTATTCGGTAAGTATTGCCGATCTTGTAGGCGGCAACGTCGGAACGAGAATTTATAATACGGACTACGTAAGCAGTTCAAACGTAATCGTTTCGGATGAAGAAGTTTACGTAAATAACGGCGGAACGATTAAAAAAGTAAGCCTTACCGATTACGCTAAATCGGAAGAAGAACCCGTTGCAAACGTATCTTCTTCGGCAACCCTTATTTCGGTGAAAACGGAAGGAAACGAAAAATACGCTTACTATCTTAACGACGCAAGTGAATTCTGCCGCATTAAACTTGACAATCAATCAAAATTTGAAAAAATTTCGGACGGCAGCGTGACTACCGGTTGGTATTCGCCGGTGGTTATTGAAAACGTAGCGTACTATTCTGATGCGTCCGCAAAAGGAAGTTCTTACGTAAGGGCGGTAAAAATCGGTTCGGATAATCTCGTGGCAATCGACTCAGACGGAAAGGTTATAGCGGACCCCACGGCGACTGACGCACCCGAAGTCGCAAGTTATTATTACGAAGGCAGCGTTTCGCTCGCAATAATGACCGAGTCCGACTCCGCTAACGTTGTAAAACAAAGCATTGTTGAAATAACCGATTCGCTTAACGCCGGTAAACTTGTTTTCGATACCGATGACGAAGGTGAAATAATTATCGAAGACGGCAGCCCCGTAATTGCGAAAATTGCAGAAGTCAAAAAACTTTATGCGGCGCTTACCGACTCCGAAAAGGAAGGCGTTGACAATTACGACACTTTCAAAAAATATAACGAAGCTTACGAAGTTTCAAAAGTTTTATATAAACTCAACGACTTCGAAAAACTTACCGATGCCGAAAAGGACGCATTGAAAGACGCGTTTGAATCGGCAAAAGTAAGAATCGCGAAGATAACCGAAAACGGGTTCAACCGCAACGAAATTACAGACCTTTGCGTTAAGAACACGGTTTGGTTCTATCAGCAGGCGACAACGTATTTTGCAAATTAAAGGCTAAAAAACGATAAAAGCCGCTCCGTATATACGGAGCGGCTTTTTATTTGCCCAAAAACTATGTTTGACAATTAAAAAACGATTTTTGAATTATAATAAAAACGCTATAAAACGAGTGTAATTATAGTATTTTCGCCATATTGCGACAATATTTTACAAAATTCCGAAAATAATTTTTAATAATGGTATATTTTTGTAAAAAAATACTTTCAATATGAGATAATTTATAGTAAAATAAGTGTAAGACACAAACATTTATAGAAAGGAGAACGATTTATGTCTGCACTCAGCGTATTTATTTTGCAGGATACCAAGGAAGACGTTGACGCGCTTATCAATACTTTTGACGGCGACGAAAGATTTACCGTTGCGGGAAGTTCAACAAGCGGGGAACAAGGTTGTAACGAAATTGAAAGGTTAAAGCCCGATTTTGTAATTACCGACGTTGTTTTAAAAGAACTTGACGGAATTGAAGTCGTTAAAAGGCTTAAAAATCAAAAGCAAACGCAAGTTGTCGTTTTAAGTGTGTTTTCCCGTGAAGAAATCATCTCAAAAGCGATGAGGGAAGGCGCAAAATATTTTATGGCAAAACCGTTTTCGGACAGAATTTTAAAAGAAAGAATTATCGGACTGACAGAAAGCCCCGTAAATCAGGAAAAACGCACGTCGCTTGACGAAAGAATAAGCAATATTTTTATAAACGTCGGCATACCGCCGCATATAAAAGGTTACTCGTTTTTAAGGGAAGGCGTTAAAATTGCCGTTGCCGACCCATCGGTAATAAACAACATAACGAAAAAACTTTATCCTATGATAGGCGAAAAGTATAATACTTCGCCGTCAAAAGTCGAAAGGGCGATTCGACACGCCATTGAAGTCGCCTGGAACAGGGGAAGAATCGAAAACATAAACGGAATACTCGGGGTGAGAGCATACGTCGGCGCAGAAAAGCCTACGAACGGCGAATTTATTGCACTTGTCGCCGATAAAATGCTGCTTGAACAGGCGTAAGTTTAAAAAGACCGTAAAAAATAAAAAATTTTTTATAAAAACAGTTTACAAATATATAATCCGTATATATAATATACAACGCAACAAGAAAGCGAACAACTTTTCTTCTTGCAAAATATATATAGTATAAACGGAGATACTTATGGCAAAATATGTTTTATGCCCCAGGTGCGAACTCAATTATATTGAAGAAGGGGAAGAATACTGCGACGTTTGCAAAGCGGAATTAAAGAAAGGGCCGCAACTTGTTTTTGCCGTTGACGAAGAAGAGGAAGTTGAAGAAGCAGCAACCCTTTGTCCCGTGTGCCACGTTAACTATTTAAAGGAAGGGCAAACCGTTTGTTCCAAATGTATGGAAGAAATGGACTTCAAAAAAGATCAGGTTGACCTTGATAAGGACGAGGAGTGGAAAAACTATCTCGACGACGTTGAAGAAGAGGAAGAAGAAAGCGAAGAAATGCTTTCTTTAAACAAACTCGCCGAAGAAGAAGGCGACGAATCGTTCAGGGATGAAGACGAGGAAGAAGAAATCGAAGAAGTAGAAAGCGACGAGCCTGACGACTTCGACTTCTCAAATATCGACGAATCCGACTTTGAACAGGAAGACGAGGAAGAAGACGAAGAAGACGACGACGATGACTTTGACGACAAAAAATAAGTCGGCTAAGGTATAATTTTTCAGACTAAGGGAATAATCCCTTTATGATAAAATGTGAAAAATCGTTAAGTCAAATTAAAGACGCCGTAAAAAACATGTACCTTAAACCCGTTGAAGTGGTTTTGAACTTAGGTAGAAACAAAACCGTGAAATTTTTCGCTACGGTAAACGGAGTTTATCCCGCGCTTTTCACCGTTTCGCCGACGGATAAGTCTTTCAGGGTAAAAACAAGTTATGCGTATTCCGAATGTCTTTGCGGAAACGTAAAATTAAAGGAAGTAAAAAATCCTTAAAACAATTTAAAAAAATAAAAACAAAAACCGCCGAACGGCGGTTTTTTGTCATAATCGGCAATCATTCAAAATACAATGTAATGATAATTATTGTGGGAAGGTGTGATTATGGCAATTCAACCCGAGTACGGAAATATCCGCATAAGCGGAAAAACTCAAATACCCGCCGTTCAAGTCAAGGCGGAATGTAAAACGGAAATCCCTTCGGACACAGTTTCAAAGGTGCTTGACGTATCGGCTTTTTGCGGCGGAGCGGAGTGTTCTGCCGAGCCGCCGTTTAAGATAAGCGGAACGGTTATTTTTAACGTTATTTACTGCGACGCCGAAGGCAAGGTTAAAAAATGCGAGTGTGCGCAGGAATTTACCCGTGAACTTTCGGAAGATTTGGAAGGCAAAACGTTTATTCCTAGCGCAAGCATACTTAAAGCGGGTGCGGACGTTTCAGGCACAAGGCTTACGCTTTCGGCTGTCTTGTCGGTAGGCGGAAAAATAATTTTTTCAAGCGACGTCGCTTGCCTTTCCGGAGGGGAAGGAATAATCGTAAATGAAGACGAAAAAATCGTTTATAAAAGTCTTGGCGTAAAAAGGTCGGTTTTCCCCGTGGAAGAGGAATTTACATTGCCTTACGAAATAGCGGAAGTGCTGTCGCAAAAGGTTGTCGCAAGACTTACCGAAGTTCATTGCGGCGTCGGTGCGTTAATCGTTGACGGTGAAGCCAACCTGACCGCACTTTTGTTGCAAAATTCGGAAAACGGCGATATAATAAAAGAAGAAAAAGTTTTACCTTTCAGGTTTGAACTCGAAAGCGACGAAGTTATGCCTAAAAACCTTGCGTCGGCGGAAGTCGCGGTAAGGTCTTTAAGGTCAGACGTTTCTGTAGATCCGGAAACCGGTAAAAGCACGGTCACCGTTTTAGTTGCGCTTGCCGTCATCGGCGAGGCGTTTGCCGAAGAAACGGCGCTTACCGTAAACGACGCCTTTTCGACTTCGGAAAAAACCGAACTTACTTTCGCTCAGGCGGAATTTTGTATTCCCGACGGAATTAAACAGGAAAAACGCTCAGTTACGGGAAGATGCCCCGTAGGTATTCCGGCGGGTGCAAGCGTAATAGCCGCATACGGTGAAACTGCTGAAATAACTTCGCTTAAAACCGATAAAAATATAAATATAGTCGGGGTATATTCTCTTAAAGCAATTTATAGGGACGCAGACGGTAAAGTGGGTTCAGTCAGTATGGAAACGCCGTTTGAGTTTAAGGAAGAAAAACCTGCGCAAGCGGATATTGTCGGCGTTTCGCTTTACGCTACCGGCGGCAAAATAAGACCTATAAGCGAAAACGAAAGCGAATTAAGCGGCGACGTTGTTATTTATATAACGTTTACCAAAACGCAAAAAATAAAGTTTGCAAGCGGAATAACCGCCGTGGGGGAAAAGCCGATAAATAACGCCGCAGTCAGCGTATATATTCCGCTTGAAGGCGAAGGACTTTTCTCGCTTGCAAAAAGGCTTAACACCGCACCCGACGATCTCGCCGCAGCGAATAAGGATTTGACCTTTCCGCTGACAGGCAAGGAAAGGATAGTTATTTACAGGCAAAAGTAAAAGGATATATGCAAATGAAAAAAGCAACAGTAAAAGTACCGGCGAAAATCAATTTAACTCTTGACGTATTAGGTAAATGCGGCGGT
>JAXFZW010000164.1:0-15735 GCA_034184645.1 Clostridia bacterium
ACAGCGTAGTAGTAGACGGAAGCTTTAAGAGTGAAGACGTAGACGCAATGCTTGACGAGTGTTATGACAAGGTAAAAGCCGAATTAACCAAAAAAGTTTAACGGCAAACCGTAAAACAAAACAAAATAATTAAGTTATATAAAAATCCGAGAGCATTTGCTCTCGGTTTTTTTTACATTATAAAGTTAATAAAACAGAAAAAATAAAAAAATATTTGTATATGTAAAAATTTATGATATAATAAAAAAGTAAATTGTTAAAAAGGAGTTGACTGGTCTAAATATGTTTGAGATAATCCTTGACAGACAGATAGACAGACAGACAGATAAATTCTGCCTCTTTTCAATTTTCAAAAAACCCAAAAAACGCAACGCTGAAATCAGAGTTTTGCGCTGATATTAGCGTTGTTTTTTATAGGAATTTATTCCGTTTTGATACACTTACGGAAAAAGCCATAAAAAAGGAGAAGATTATGAAATCGATTAAAAACTACTTTAAGGACTTCAAGTTCACCTTTGGGTTCGCACTAAAATGCGTTGGATATCTCATCCTTATCGCATACGTCATTTTGATGGCGTTCGGTTCGATGATGTTCAGCCCGATGAATATGTTCTGGCGCAGTGTGAACTTCTTTAACCAGGCTGCGGAGTACAATATCTTTATTCGTATCGTCAGTTACTTCGTATTCTTTCTCGGCGCAAGCTTTATTTTGCGTTTGGTACTTCGTTTGTTTGCAAAAACGCTTAAAAAAGGCAAGGCGATTGTAGAAATCATAAGTAGCCTTATTAAATATTTTGCGGTCATCGTGCTGTTGTTCTTCGTTTTGAAGGCGTTAGGCATCGACACTACGGCAATTCTCGCAGGTATCGGAATTTTAGGATTGGTTGTCGGTCTCGGCGCTCAACCCCTTATCTCCGACATTTTGGCGGGCTTGTTCATCGTCTTTGAAGGCGTATTTGACGTAGGCGACATCATCGTTTACAACGGTTTTCGCGGTATGGTGAAGGAAATCGGAATACGTACGACGCAAATCGTTGACACAAGCGGCAACGTCAAAATCGTAAACAATTCCAGCCTTAAAGACGTTATCAATATGACGGATCAACTTTCTCTCGCAATATGTGACATCGGTATCGAGTACGGCGAGTCGCTTGAAAGGGTGGAATCAATTTTAAAGGCGCACTTTAAAGAAGTCAAGGAGGCAATCCCCGACATTAAGGACGGCCCTTACTACAAAGGCGTTTCTCAGCTTGCCGATTCTGCCGTCGTGCTCCGTTTCGCCGCTTATTGTGACGAAAGCGTGAGATATCAGGTTGAACGTGACATGAATCGTCAATTCAAATTGCTTTTTGACAGAAACAACATCAACATACCTTTCTCGCAGATTGTTCTCAATCAGCCGACCAGTTTCGAAGGAACTACCAAAAAACAGCAGAAAGACGCTCAGGACTTTGTTGCGGAACAGCGTGAGAGCAGCCGTGGGCTTGGGGAAGACGATAACAACGTTTGATTGCGGTAGGATAGAACTGTGAAAGACGAACTAAATTCATACGGAATACTCAATTCGGACGGCGTGTCACAGCCATCGGTGAACGACGGAAAACTTTCTTTTGACAACGACCGTATCGACTATGTAAGTGAAAGTGTAAAGCCGACGAAGGACGAGATCATCTCCGTTCCCGAAACGTATGACGACCGAAAGGATAATCACAATGAAGAAAACGATGAGGGCGGTAGTACTTTAGACCTGTCTTCAATGTCACAGACGGCGACTTCAACGTCGACGGCGTCAGCGGTTTCATCATCTGTCGGCGGTGGTTTCGGAGCGATTGCCGGTGTAGTTGCCGCCAGCGTGGCGGCAGTTGCCGTAGTGGTGGCGGTTATTCTCAGCACGCTTGCGATTAACTTATCACTCGTAATGTCGGATATGAATATGCTTGTCTTTGAAGTGAATATGACCGGGGCTAGCGAAAGCGATTTCGTGCAGCCGATATACGCCGTTTTGACAGGTGAAAACACTTATCGGGAACAGGAAGTTAGAGCGGATACGGTTCTTTTGACCTTCAATGACCTTGAACCGGGACAGGAATATTTCCTTACGATTAAAAACGAAGAAAAGGTTTTTGCAAAAGTCTCGGCATTTACGACTACAGAACCGAACCACAATGGCGACATTGTATCAGGAATGGAAGGTAACGAAGTTTTTGTTTCGGTACGAAACGCAGAACTTAAAGCAAATGAATTTTATACCCTGATTGCCAAGGATGCGAAAGGAAACGTTGTGTTTTCAAAAGACGGGGTAGAACCTTTTGTCGAGTACAATTTTACGTTGGACGAGCCTAAGGATTTATATTTTTATCTGATGGTAAACGGTAAGACGTACGCAATTTCGCAAATACGCCTGCCCGAATACGATCTTACCAACGGCGTGTGGACGTGGAACGAAGAATATACCGCTGCGACTATTACCTTTACGGATAAAAAAGGCGTTGCGGATTTGGTTCTTGACGCTACTATCACAAGAAAGACCGTAAATGCTACCTGTGAAGACGACGGCAGCATCACTTATACTGCGGAAGCGACGTATCAGGGCAAGAGTTATGTTGATAAAAAGGTTATCGTTCTCGAATCTACCGGACATGAATACGAAGGCATTTTCGGAGAGGACGGAAGTATCACGTACACGTGTCCCCATTGCGGTGATACGTATACCGAATAATAATAAAAAAGAAATCGGAGGATATATAAATGAAAGATTTATTTAAAAAGTCAGTTGCCGAATTTGTCGGCACGTTCGTGCTTGTTTTCGTCGCTTGCGGCGTTGCGGGTGCAACAGGTGGAGACTTGGTAGCAACGTCACTCGCTTTTGGCCTTACCATAGTCGCAATGGCGTATTCCGTAGGAAGGGTGAGCGGTTGTCATATCAATCCCGCCGTTTCTCTCGGGTGCTTACTTACAAAGCGCATGAAAGCGTCTGAATTTTGTACTTACGTTTTGGCGCAAATTCTCGGCGGTTTTGCCGGTGCGGTACTCGTATTCGGTATTTTCAAAATGGCAAACGTCAATCCGCTCGGTGATGCGTGCAACTATGCAGTAGGTTTCGGTGCAAACGGTTTGACGACGGGTGGCGTTATCGGCGCACTCCTTACCGAAATCGTTCTTACGTGCATTTTCGTATATACGATATTGAACGTGACGGACGAAAAAGCAGGAAGCGGAAAGATTGCGGGAATCGTAATCGGTCTTACGCTTACGCTTGTACACCTTATCGGTATCAACCTTACGGGAACGTCCGTAAACCCTGCAAGAAGTATTGCTACGGCTTTCTCGGCGCTCATCTACAACGGAACGACGGAAGCGCTTGCCCAAGTATGGATGTTTATCGTAGCTCCTTTGGTCGGTGCAATTTTGGCTGCTGTTCTCTACAAAACGCTTAACTTTAAGAAGGCAGAATAATTATTCAACAAAAACGCAGGACCGTCTCTGGAAGGGGCGGTCCTATTTGCAATAAAGCAGCGTAATAATTTAAACGCATTTTCGTAATGCTATTTTTCGCGCAGCGCATGCGCGCAATAAAAGAGCGCACGTACGGCAATGTCGGAGCAAGTTCCGACACACAGATAAATACGGAGAGACCTTTATGATAAGAACGAACAAAAGAAAGATTTTACCCTGGCTGATAGTCGCCATTTTTACGTTTGTACTTTCGGTCGTCGCTTTGCTTTGGTCTAATGTACTAACGCTAAAATCAAATGCGGATCAAACTTCAAACACGGTGACGTTAGGCGAAGGCGTATTGTACGTCGGCGGCGAGGATATAGTTAAAGCGGCAAATTACACCGTCAACGGCAACGTCGGCGGTACGGCAGTGCTGTCGGAGACGAACGGCAACCGCATACTGACGCTGACCGATTACGCCTACGAAGGCCCCGGGTACACCGGTAGCTACGAAGGCGGCGGCATAGACTATCGCGGCGACGGCAATCTGACAATCATACTCAACGGAGAAAGTTCTATCGTCAAGAAAAACGATAACAGTATCGATTTGAGCCACGGAATATATTTTTGCAGTGAAGAAGCCAGTTTAATCGTTGACGGCACGGGATCGCTAACCATAAGTTTTGACAGCGAAAGATCGGGCGGAAAGAGCAACGGTATCTTTTGCGAGCCGGGGGCTTTTGTGATGAACGGGGGCACCGTGGTATCTAACGCCGGCACAGGAGACGAGAGTGCGGGCATATATACCGACGAAGGTATCACTTTTAACGGCGGAAGTTTTACGGGAAACGGCTATTATACCACCGCCTACGAAAGCCGCGGCATTTATAGCAGTCATATCACGGTCAACGGCGGAACGGTCAATGCGACTGCACCGATAGACAACGGAAATGAAGCCCGTGCATTTGACAACTCTACTGTAATTATCAATAACGGCGAGGTGACTGCTTACGGCAAAACGGCTTTCAATTATACGTCCGGCGTCGTTTTCGGCGCTCAAACCACTTTTACCATTATGGCCGGCAACACTCCGCAGTCGGCGACGCAAGCTAATAACATACAGTCGGTCCGTTATATACACATCAGTGCGCAAGAGAAGAATAATTATGTGGCTTCAGTCGGTGAAACCCAATACGAGTCTCTTCTTGAAGCCTATGAAGGCGCTTCCGAAAACGACGTTATCGTGCTTTTGACGGATATTGACGTTTCGGAGGAATCTAACTATATTCTGATTAAAAAACCGATTACTTTTGACATAAACGGTCACGTACTTAACATCGGTGCTCAAAAAGCGATCGTAGTCGGCGACAGCCAAACGTCTGTCGTTTTAACCGTAAAAAACAGCGTGCCCGAAGAAGGCGGCATGTTGGGAAGTTGCATCGTTTCAGAAGGCGGTTCATATATTTTGTTTTACGACGCCCGCTTGGAATTTACCAAAGCGCAATTAGAGGCAACTTCCGATATTAACAAAATCGCGGCAGGCTATCATATATCCGATATACAATCTACCGATCCGTCGTATGCGCAAGGATTTCGCAGTCTTATAGGCCCGCATTCCCACGACGGCATCACGTTTACGGCATGGGAAAGCACGACGTCATTGCCGACATCGGCGGGAAATTATTGTCTTACTGCGGACGTGACGATCAGCAGCACTTGGAACGTTCCTTCGGGCACGACAAATTTGTGCCTTAACGGCTACGGCATCACGATGACGGGAAATGACAGCGTCGTTTACGTTGCAAGCGGCAACACGCTTAATATTTATGACGAGGAAGACTCGGACGTCATTCACTATTTTAACGTTGATAGTTACAGCTGTGCCATTAACATCAACGACAATTCGGGTAGCAACAGTTTTACAGGCGGCTATATCGCAGGAGGAAAAGGTAGAGATTTACTACACGGCGGTGGAGTCTTTATTAACGGCGGTGTGTTCAACTTGTACGGTGGCAACATCCTCGGTAACCGTGTGACGGCGAGCGACAACTGTGGCGCAGGCGTATTTCTCAATGATAATTCAACCTTCCGTATGTACGGCGGTAGCATAAGCTACAACTATGCACAGAACGCAGGCTGCGCGATTTTCGGATGGCGTAATTCCACGATTGAAATTTACGGAGGCGAAATATCTTATAATAAGACGACTTGGTCACACGGTAGCGCAATCTCGTTTTGGAACCAAAGCGGATACACCGTTTCGTTGAAGTGGTACGGCGGCGAGATACACGATAACTTAACGGGTAGCGGCGGCGGTGCCGTCAATTTTTCAGAATCGAGCCTTACGGTCGGGATGAAAGGTAATCCGACAGTTTGGGATAACGCCACTTCCAGCACCAACAGTAACGCTACTTTAAACGTGTATGTGGGAAGCAAACCCATCAATATCGAAGGCGCTTTGACAAATACGAAAAAAATCGGGTTAAGATTGGCATCTGGTACCGGCGTATTCACGAACGGCTGGTCAGACAATATGGGTGACGCCAATCCTGCTGATTATTTTTACAGTGAAAACGAAAATTACAGCGTTTATTTGCAGGACGGTGAAGCGGTAATTCTTGACGAGTCTACGTTAGAACACGCGCATGACGGTATTATCTTTGAGGCTTGGAATGAGTCCGGTTCTTTGCCGAGCACCGCAGGCAATTACTATCTTACTGCGGACGTGACGCTCAGCGGCTATTGGACGGTTCCGTCCGGCACGACAAATCTGTGCCTTAACGGCTTCGGTATCAAGACGACGAATGACCGAGTGATCTATATCAACGGCGGGACCTTGAATCTCTACGATTGCGGCGACGCTACGCACTACTTCGACGTGAACGAGAGCAATATGGCGGTGAACGTGAACGATGAATCCGGTACACACTCCTTCACGGGCGGCTATATCACCGGCGGTCAAGGAACGAGCAACGGATGCAGTCAAACTAGTTACTATTTGTACGAAGGCGGAGGAGTGCTTGTATGGAGCGGAACTTTCAATATGCACGGCGGCACCATCCTTGGTAACAGAGCCGGTGAAGGTGCCGGTGTGGAAGTTGTCAACGCCACGATGAATATGTACGGCGGCTCCATTATTTATAACTCTGTTAACTCCAATTTTAGTAGTTGCGGTGGCGGTATCAATCTGCGTTCGCAATCTAACAACAGCGCCATATTAAATATGTACGGCGGAAACATCTGTTACAATCGTGGGGTAGGCGTCGCCGCAGATTATTGTTACGGGTCAAAGGAATTCAACTTATACGGCGGCAGCATAAGCTACAATACCACCCGCGGTGTATGGGTCGCCCCCCTGAACATCAACGGATCGCCCATCATCGAGGGAAACGGCGCTTACGGCACGTATGTTGCGAGGTCGACGTCGTTCAATGGAGTCCCCGTTATTCGCAATAACGGTAGCGGCGATCTGTACATCCCACAAAATAGTACCATTAAAATAACTGACACTTGGAATAGCGATATGATGAGCGTCGTTATGGCGAGTAAGACAGGTATCTTTACTTCCGGCTGGTCAGACTATATGGGCGACGCCGATCCGGCGGATTATTTTTATAGCTACGACGAAGCATACACCGTAAGTTTGCAGGACGGTGAAGCTGTGCTTATCGAGAACAATGATTTCAAATTGACGATCAAGATAACGTCCAAGTCCACAATACCGTCCGACTATGAGGAATATATCGCCGATGGCGAAAAGATAGTCCGCGTTTACGACGTGACACTCTATCGCATTGACATTATTGGCGACGATGAGCAAGAACCCGTTTCGGTGCAGCCATCCGATTTCGACAGCGACTTGACGCTGACCGTTAAACTGACGATACCGAGCGTACTTATCGGCAAAAACTTCCGTATTTTGCACGTACACGCGGCGGACGACTATGAGTTCGTCACGTTTACCACCGATGACGACGGCAAACATATTCGCATAAGCGGAATTGACAGATTATCCGACTTTGCTTTCGTGGCGCTAAAATCCGATCTTACCCCGGACGATCAAGGCGGCGGTCAGGGCGGTGAAGAAGGTCAAGGAGAAGTTCCGACCATTGAACCCGAGCAGGAAATAACCAAAGAGGATGATCCTACCATCGACAACTGGGATATTACCCCGCAAGACGGTACAGATCCCGGCGGACAGGGGGAAGGCGGTTCTTCACAGGAAGGGAATACCCCTGCCGTAACAGTTGTCATTGAAGATACTGCGCCGCAATCGGACGTTTCCGTAGAAATAGAACTCAAAACCGAAATTTCGGAAGAAGTACAAGAAGTTCAGAATAGCGTATTGAATACGGTTATTCAAGAAGGCGACGAGATTGCGGTCGTGTACGACGTAAAACTTATTCGTAAAACGATTGAAAACGGTGTCGAAATAAGAGAAGAAATTCAGCCGTCCGACATTAAGGCGGGCACGATAGTCGCTATCAGTATGACTATTCCCGAGACTTTGCGCGGTAAGACTTTCAGGTTGCTACATATTCATTCAAATCAGGACGTTAAAGAAATGTCTTACACCGTCTCCGAAGACGGAACTATTGCCACCGTGCGTGTGGACAGGCTTTCCGAATTTGCGTTCGTCGGTAAGGTTGTGGCAGAAGGTGACGAGCCTAATAAAATTTCCGACGGCGCTATAGTCGGCATCGTCGTTGGCGGATCACTTATATTATTATCCCTCGGCCTTTTGATTTTCTTCTTGCTGAAAAGGAGAGATAAGGAAGATCCCGACGAAAACGAAGTTGTTAACGTTGCAACTGTTCCCGTGGTCTCTACCACAGGAGAACCCGTTGCTTTGGGACAATCCGCATCGTACGAAAATGAAAGCGATGTGACGGCATTAGACAGCGACGAAGCAGCAGACGACGGCATAGTCGTATATAGTAAAGGCAATTACTTCAACATACGTTACAACAAGTCTTTCACCGCCAAACTTATTCAGTCGAGCGACGAAACGAAAGGATATTACGGCGAACTTAAAAACGAAGTGCTATCCTATACGAAAACCAAATCACACGTAAGTTGGTCGTACGATTCGGTTAACGCAGGCAGAAAACATGTCGTTAAGTTTAGTATCCGTGGCAAGACATTGTGTATTTACTTCCCCATGAACGCAGAAGACTTAGACGAAAAATACAAAGTGGAAAAGGTAGAAGCGGCTAAATATGCGGCAGTACCTTGTCTGTATAGAATCAAGAACGAGCGTCGTTTACGTTATGCCAAGGAGTTGATAGAAAAAGTATGTTTATCAATCGGCTTAACAAAGGGCGAAGCGAAGAACGAAGAATACTATTTACCCTATGAAACCAACGAACCGTTGATTAACAGGGGGCTTATCAAAGAACTAACCGTTAAGGCGACCGATACGCAAATCGAAAAGGCAAAGAAAGAAGGTTCGATTCGTGTTGTAGATAACGTATCGGCGTCTGACGTAAACGCTATGATAAGTAACGAAGTTGCGCTGTCGTCAATAATCAAAACCGAACAGCACGCCACGGGCAAGAAAGGAATCATTAACGTAGATACTCTTTCGATGAACTTTAACGACGGTGATACGGTTACAGTACAAAGTCTTAAAGAAAAGAAATTGATTGCTAACGACGTTAAACAGGTAAAACTACTTGCTCGCGGAAACTTAAACAAGGCTTTACACATTGAATTGCAAGATTATTCTATTGAAGCGGTTAAAATGATTCTTGCCACAGGCGGCACGGTAAAGCGTTGCTGATAGTTCAACATCGTAAAACGATGTAAAACGAATAATCGACAAATTAAAAAGGGGTGCCAACCGGGGCACTCCTTTTTTATGCTGTTAAAAGGTGTTTATGAGTGAAATTTAAGGCAAATTAGCAATTTTGCCTTCATGTGATAAAAGCCTTTTGTTTTCTCTTTCATAAAAGTCCTCAACACGACATCAAACATTAAAAAAATTATATCATAACGGTTTGCTAAATACAACAGGCAAAGTTTTTCAAAACTCGGGTATATGCGAAAAGCGTTAAAAATACCTATGCGGACTAAATTCTAAAACGGAAAGTAAAACAAGGTAAAAAGTTGGATAAAAATTATTGCTATTCTTTATTTTGTGATATATATTTTAATTAGTGGACATGTTAGAGTGACAGTGCATTAAATTAGTAGGTAAAGGAGCTAATTAAGGAATGAACGACGTATTTGCAATAAAGGGATTTAAGTTCCCGAAAGACTTTTTATTCGGCAGCGCAACTGCCGGGCATCAAATAGAAGGGGACAACATTTATTCCGACTATTGGTTTGCCGAACAAAAAAAGTTAGCCCAAAATCCTGATTGTGAAGTTTCGGGAAAAGCGTGCAACAGTTATAATCTTTATGAAAAAGACTCGGAACTGCTTGCCGAACTTAAACACAAAGTTTACAGAATGAGCGTTGAATGGGCAAGAATAGAGCCGCAGGAAGGCACATTTGACAGTAAAGCAGTAGAGCATTATATTAAAGTATTTGAAAGCCTTAAAGTGCGCGGCATAAAAATTTGCGTCACTCTCGTTCATTTCAGCGTGCCACTATGGTTTGGTGCAAAAGGCGGTTTTTCAAATTCGCAAAATATAAGTTACTTTGAAAGGTTTGTAAAATATATTGTCCCCAAAATTGCCGAGTACGTGGATTTATGGTGCGTTTTTAACGAAACGAACGTAACTCTTACCGAAGACGGATTAGATTATAAAATAAATTGTTTAGTTGCTCACGCCCGCGCTTATCACATTATTAAAGCATATTCAAATAAACCCGTAAGTACTGCGCACGCACTTATTTATATGCACGGCAAAAGGCAGGGCGATCCGTTCGACATGGCGTTGCAAAACTTTAACGACGTGCTTTGCAACGAATACTTTTTTCACGCTATCCGTACGGGGGAGATAGTTGTTCCACACCGCGACGCAGTGTATGATCGCAGTATAAAGGATACTTGCGACTTTTGGGCGATAAACACTTATTTAAGAAGTATAGTTGACAGCAGAGTCGCAAGCACGCATGGTAAAAGATACTCGTTTTCAAAAATGCCGCTTTTACCTACGGAATTTTATTTAGACGAGTTCGATCCTGAGTGTATAATTCACAACTTAAGTAGATTAAAAGATAAGCCTGTAATCATAACGGAAAACGGAATATCGTGTCACGACGACAGATTCAGAATAGTTTGGCTGGTTGAATACCTTGCCGCCCTTAATGAAGTGATGAATATGGGCGTGGACGTAAAAGGATATTTGTACTGGTCGCTGCTTGACAATTACGAATGGGGCTCGTTTATTCCTAAATTCGGTTTGATAGAAGTCGATAGAGAAAACGGATTTGAAAGAAAAATTAAACCAAGCGGCTACTTTTACAGGGAAATAATCGAAAATAACGGTTACGATCCGAAAATGCTGGAAAAATATCTGACCGAATTACCGAAAACCGTATATTAAAAAGTTTTGAAAATGCCACTGAAATCAATTATAAAATTGTGTAATTTTCTGTGACAAATCCTGTGACAAAATGGCTTGTTTTCTCGTTCCTTTTTTCAAAAAACCCTCAAAAATGAAGAAAAAACAGTCAAAAATGACTGTTTTTCGTGATTTTTGGTGAACAGCTAAATAATTAAAAAGACACTATTTAAAATCGTCAGATAGTTTCTATTGATTTTTCGTTTTTTTCAGAAAAATATTTTTTGAAAAATCAGCAAAATAGAGAGATAATGAATGTGTTAAAAACAAGTTCTCTATAATGCAGATATTCTCTTGCTGGAATAGTTTCTTCAGTATAAAATAAGAAGTCCCGACTTTCATTGTCAGGACTTCTTTTATTAAACTTGTAAAAGATTTCAATTTTATCGTCGTATAAAATAATTTTATCGACGAGCATTTTTATCATTTGTTGAGGCTCTTTTGATAGACAGGTTTTAATGTAGTAAATAATATCCTCTTTTTTTATTTCTTCTAGCTTTTTTCCTTGTGCAATTCTTATTTTATTTTGTATTTCATCTAAAATAAGTTCAAGTTCAGTTAATCTTTTTTTTGTCGAAGCGGTTATTATGCCTTGTTCGATTGCTGAAACTATATTATCTATAGACAATTTAACTTTATCACGCTCTTCAGTTAAGTAATGTATTTGAGAGTCGTTTTGTAGGTTGTTGTTATGTCTTTTCATAACTATTTCAGCGATTTTAGATATTATGTGAGAACTGCTTAAAACTCTTATGGTTGTATCGATAACAAGTTTTTCAAGAACATTTTTTTTGATTGCAATTTTCTTGCAAGTGTGTTTGTATTTTTTCCCATTACAATTATAATAATGTCTTCGTTCACCATTTCTACCGGTTGCGGAATCTCCGTTAATTGGGCTTCCGCAATAACCACAAACAACTAATTTGCGTAATATATATGGTTCAGTTCTTGGTACTTTGCCGTAGCGATTTTTATCGGCAATTTTACGAACAATGTTGAATAACTCATCTGAAATTATTCTTGGATAAAGGTTGGTGTAAACTTTACCATCGGCGCAGTAAATACCGGTATATTTTTCAGAATGTAAGATATGGAGTATCGAATTTTTAGGGAAGGGCTGTCCGCGTTTTGTAAATCCTTTTTGGTGTAAACTTTTTATTATTTCTTCAACTGTTCTTCCGCAAGCGTACTGTTCATAAATATATTTGACTATGTTTGCTTCTTCTTCATCAATAATCATTTTACGTCCTTCGGTCTTATTACCAACCACTTTATAGCCGTAAGCAACTTTACCACCAGTAAAATGTCCTTTTTCTCTTGTTTCACGCATACCACGTTTAACTTTTTGTGAAAGTTCTGCCGAGTAATATTCAGCCATTCCTTCAAGTAAACTTTCAAGTATAATTCCTTCCGGAGAATCGGGAATGTTTTCCATTGCGGATAAAAGCTTAACTCCATTATCTTTTAACGTTTTACGATGGATAGCAGTTTCATATTTATTTCGCGAAAAGCGATCAAGTTTGTAAACTAAAACGTAATCCCACAATTTTTTACTACTGTCTTTAATCATTTTTTGAAAATCTTGACGATTATCATTTTTGCCTGTCATAGCTCTATCAATATATTCATGTATGATTTTAATATCGTTTCTTTCGGCATATTCGTGACAAACACGGAGTTGACCTTCAATAGATTGTTCAGTTTGCTTTTCGCTCGAATACCTTGCATAAATTACTGCTGTTTTCATAAGATAAATCTCCTTTTTTATATAAATGTTTAATAAAACCAAAGATTAAAGAGAAAAGTCGGAAGACTTTTCAACCATTCACACATCAGGAAAGGGGCGGGAAGTCAAAGAAAAACGAAATAAAATTGTGTTAAAGAAAGGTAATTAAGACTGCACACAATTTTTTACGCTTTGACTTAACGAACATTTTCTGATACATAGAACAAAAAGTTTTATTAAATCGGATTTTAATTTTTAAAGCGGTAAGTTTTTTACCGCTTTTAGTAAGAAAATGAGTCTATAAACAAAAAAGGAGGAAATTTTATGAAAAAGATTCATATAAAGGACAACCTGACAAAGCTGGAAATTTATATAAACGGTAAACCGGACTTGTCCTTAATGCCGAAAGATTTGATGGACGCCTTGGCCAATACTCTTACAGAAAAGTATTTGGATCATTTATCTAAAAAACGAACAGATGCTAGCAAATATGACAGTAACTGGCAATAGGGTGTAATGTTAAAAATAAATATATTCAAACAAACATTGAAATATCGAAAGGAAGTGGTGGAACTAGTTTTTTTATTACAATTACGACATTAAAGGAAATTTTATTTAAAAGATAAGGCGCTGCAAATAAGAATATTTGATCCGTGAGACAAGTTTATGGTTGGCAAGTAACCAATGCAGGACTGGCGGAGCAACAAAAAAGACGCAATTGTGTGTGCGCCAGTTTTGTTTTAGATATGTCCGAAATGTAATGCCCCCAATATGCGTGGTGGATATTTACTTTTATAAAAAAATTATAAAAATGCTTGACATCATTTTTTAAATATGGTAATATGTTAACACTCATTTCTTTACACATAAAGATTTGTATTGCACATATACTATTAGAAATATTGCTCCGCTGGCTTAGAACAAACCCGAAAGGGTCTCTATCGCAACCGGAGCCTTTATTATTTTAAACAACATTAAAAACCATGCAGTGTTTGATATATTTCTCTAGCGTAACTGTCAGTCATTCCTGAAATGTAATCAACAACTAATCTTAACCTAAAATATACATGTTGTAAAACATCTTTATCTTCAATATGTGCTACTTCTTTTTTAAATGTTTGTATAAAATTAGGTGATATTAATGAAAAAACCCTATTTTGTTTAGCATGTTGTTTTGCACTATCTTTAGTTACTTTGCCATCCTTAAAATTTAATTTTAGTACGGCATCTACAAATTGGTCTAACAAATATCTTATTATTTCATATCCCATTAATTCGTTTTTTATTATAGTTTTATTATTATAAACATATTTAGCAAATAAGCTTCTTAACCAATTCACTAAAGGTGCTGATTTTACACACTCTAACAATTCATAGGTGTGTTTTGTGTTATGCACGTTTTTTAAAGAGTTGTTCTGTTGTCCATTATTTGCAACATTTATACCTTTCAATATTGTTGTATATTGATTAATAAATTCTTCTGACACTTCTCCAATTAAGTGTATTCTTAAATCATTTACCATTCGTTGCATCGTTAATTCAAAAGCATTAATACCTGAATATTTACTATTTTCATCAAAATATTCATTAAACTTCTCTTGAAACTTTAATAAAGAATCATCTGCTTCTTTTATTTCATTTAATTCTTTATTAAATATTTCATATGTTAAAATGCCTTTTTTAATTGCATCATCCAAGTCAGAAGTCACATAACAAATATCATCAGCCGCTTCTAACAATAACACTAACGGATTTCTGTCATTTGTTTTTACTACTTCCATTTCCATCAATGTATCAAATTCTTCTTTTTCGGAATAAAAGTAGCCAAACTTCGCCTTTTTCAATATATTTTTTGCAAAAATTGAATCAAAAGGATACTTGATTATGGCCCCCAATACTGAACATGTTAACTCCAAAGAGTGGCCGGGTTTATAAATTTGTGTTTTTGTGGCAATTCTAAAACTTTGCGCATTGCCATCAAACTGGGTAAAGTCTGTCTTGAAATGCTCGTACATTACTTTAAACTCATTACGATAAAAAGAATTTAATTCTATTTCCTTTTCAATATTTTTTTCGTAAATCGTTACTTTTAATTTATCGAAATTATCTTCAAAAAAAGTTTTTATAGCATCTTCTCCAAAATGACCAAAAGGAGGGTTGCCAATATCATGTAAGAGAGCGGCACAGGCAAGAATTTTTTCTGTCTGAAAAGCAACATTTTTCTTTATTTGATTATTGCCTGAGAATAATCTTATTGCCGTAATATTTCCTAACTGTGCTGCGATACTTGAAACCTCAATAGAATGAGTCAACCTAGTACGTGCATAGTCATGCTTTTCTAGGGGAAAAACCTGGGCTTTGTCTTGAAGTCTTCTGAAAGCAGAAGAATACACAATACGATTATAGTCATTCATAAATGCATGTGTTTTATTTGCAATACCCGTTTTCCCAATTAGCTTTTTTAAATAGAGTTTTATCGAAGATTTTGCAGTTTGTTTTCTTCTTAAAAATTCCGTTGTATCATAACAAGCTTTTAAATAAGCCTTTATGTCTCCAATAAGTGGCGTTATATCATCAATAAAACTAATGGTGTTTTTAATATCCATAAGTATTATTATACCCTTATTGATTATGGATACATACTTTTTTGTTTCTAAAGAATTGCATTCAATTATGGCAGACATGTTTTTCAAGAAAGGAACGAAGCATTCATAAAACTCTTCTTCTTGAACATTTTTCTTTAGCAAACATTTCATTTTTTCAAAAGATAATTGAATTAATTCATGACTTATTATTCTATTATTTGAAAGAATGCCATCCTTATCGTCCATTCTCCACATTTGTAAAAACCTCATTGTTCTATAAGATATTAAATATAATATCAAATAAGCACTAAAAATGCAATCATTTATAAACAGGAGATATAAACGGTAAACAGGACTTGTCTTTAATACCGAAAAATTTGATGGATGCTTTGGTTAATACTCTTACATAAAAATATTTTTATCATTTATTTAAAAAGCGAACAGATGTTCGTAAATATGACAAGAACTGTCA
>JAXFZW010000165.1:0-6729 GCA_034184645.1 Clostridia bacterium
GCATGCGGGAACTAACTTTTTATAGTAGCTACGAAAATATGATATTTCTTTTTCTATCTGTCCGCCTTTAAGTTCGCCGCCGCCGAAAAACTCGTCAACCTTTTTTTGATTCATTTCGGCGCGCCTTTTGTAAACGATTCCGTCAGCCTTTCTTTTCAGTTCAAGAAACAGCGGTGAATTCTCTTTTGCAAGTCCGTAGGAACGCAAGCGGATTTTTTCCTTATACTCCGGTTTTTCAATCGACTTTCTTATAAGCCTGCTGTCAGGCGTATCGTAGTAAAGCGACGCTATCGACGTAAGCCCGTACTCGTCGACTTCCATACGGTTTTTTATCATTTGCGTAAAGTTTTCAGCCTGAGTCTTGTTCAAAATATATTTTATTTCATAACGACTCATAGTCATTATTGCCATATCCTTCTCCCTCCGTTTTTCTGATTTTAATTATATAAACTTATATTTAAAAAAAATTGAAGTCCGAAAATTTTTTCGGACTTCGTAAGTTTTTCGTTTATTATTATTCTTCCAGGGGTAAAACCGAATAGAAAATGACTTTTCCGTTTTCGCAGTTTATACCTATTTTACCTTTGTGCGATTCGGTTATCGCCTTTGCGATGGCAAGCCCTAAACCGTAGTGACCGATTTCACCCGTCCTTGACTCGTCGGCACGGTAAAACCTTTCAAAAAGTTTTTCTCTTATTTGTTTGGGAATTTCTTTTCCCTTATTTTCAACCGACAAAGTCGCATGCTTTTTAGCCGCTTTAAGCCTTACGGTTATTTCGCCGCCGTCACCGTGACGGATAGCGTTGTCAATAAAAATAGAAGTAAGTTGTTTAAGCTGCGTCGGATTACCGCTTACGCAAATTCCTTCGTCAATATCTTCATTTACGGTAAGCCCCTTTTCAAACGCTATGCTTTCAAACGGCAACGCTTCGCCTAAAACGAGTCTGCTTAAATCAATACTTTCAAAAAGTGCGGTCGCGCTTTCCGCTCTCGACAAATTAAGCAGGTCCGTTATAAGCGCACTCATCTTTTGGTTTTCATATAAAATGTTGTTAAGCCACTTGTTTTCGCCGATTTCACGCGAAAGAAGGTCTGCGTTTGCGTTGATTACCGCAACAGGCGTTTTGAGT
The DNA here is from genome assembly GCA_034184645.1 of Clostridia bacterium. GTDB lineage: Bacteria > Bacillota > Clostridia > Christensenellales > Borkfalkiaceae > UBA1259. Next base: position 1,131 of record JAXFZW010000165.1, read on the forward strand.
TCGTGTCCTGCGTCGGATACGAACATCCTTTGCTTTGCGTCGTTTTCTTCAAGAGGTTTTACTATGCGCTTTGCCAAAAAAAACGAAATGAAAAAGATAACCACTATGCCCGCCGCACCGATTATAAGCATATATTTCAACATAGTGTTTAAGTTGGCATTTAAAAGCGATTCGTCGATAAACGCTACAAGCTTGTATCCGCCTTTATCGGAAACGCTGAAACGATACGAGCCGACAAAACCTTCCGCTTTACCGGAGTTTAAAATTTCCGTCGCCATTGCGACAAGTTCAGCCTCCGACAAAACGTCCTTTTTTTCATTGTCGATTTTCAGTACCTCGCCGGTTTGTGAAAATGCCACAGCATAAAACGTCGATGCGTCGTAGCCTTGCGGTCTTCCTTCGGGCGGTGCGGGCCTTTCTTCCCCTTCCGGCGGAGCGGGCGGCTCTTCAACAAAAACGGAAGAAAGCGTCGAAGTAGTTTCGTCGCTATCTCCGCTTTCGCTACCGTTGTTAGCCTCAAAGCGGTAATACCTGACGTAGTTGTCAAGCCTTTCTTTGCTTTGACGCTCCAAGTCGGCGGAACTCGAAAAATAAATTATCGAAATAACCGCTCCGAAAAATAGTATAAGCGCCGCCATAACCGTAGCGACGATTTTTTTTACAGACTTGTTAAACATCTTCCTCTCTTAACTGATAACCTATTCCGCGAATTGCTTTTATTTTCGTCGTCGCCCCTATAAAGGCGAGTTTCTTCCTTGTAAACGTCATATATACTTCGACGTTGTTATATTCCGCCTCGCTGTCGTATCCCCAAATTTTTACTGCGATTTGTTCACGCGATAAAACCTGACCTTTGTTTGCCATCATGTATTCCATAATGCGGAATTCTTTTTCGGAAAGCCTTACGCTTTGCCCTGTGGTTGCGGACGTAAGCGTTACGTCTTTGACGTTTAGCGTTAAATCGCCGTAACGCATAAGCCCGTCGCTTTCACCGGTGGTGCGACGGGTAAGCGCACGGATACGAGCCAGCAGTTCTTTGGTTAAAAACGGTTTTGTCAAATAATCGTCCGCACCGCCGTCAAGTCCTTCGACCTTATCTTCAACCGCACTTTTTGCGGTAAGCATTAAAATAGGTGTTTTAATACCCTTTCCCCTTGCGCTTTTAAGCACGGAAAAGCCGTTTTTTACAGGCATCATAACGTCGAGAATAATAAGATCGTAAATTCCCGTTTCGATGGCGTCTTCCGCCGCACCGCCGTCAAAAACCGAATCGACTTCGTACTTTTCCTGTCGTAAAATTTCGGTCAAAGCCATATTCATACGTTTTTCGTCTTCCGCAAGTAATATTTTCATTTTTACACCTTCCGTTTTTATCGGGTTAATAATAAAAATAAATTATTTAAATAAGATTTAAATCGTTTTTATTATAACATAATTTTATAAAGCAAAAAAGCCATATTATAAAAATAAAATAAAAACTCCGACGTTTTACGTCGGAGTTTTTTACGGTATGTTCGTTTTGTTTATTATTGCAATATGCCTGCGCTACCGCTGAAACCGAATTTTGCATCGGATTCCTCATACCTTACGAAAGATATTTGCGTTTCGCTTTTTGCGCTGATGGAATAATTCGTTTCGCCGTCGCTTAATCTTATTACGGCGTTAGAACCCATTATATCGTAATCGTACTGGGCGTTTGTTAAAAGATAAACTTTATTTGTATCACCGATGTCCCTATAATACAAACTTAAAGTCGTGTCGTTAACTTCAATGTATACGTTGAAATATATTCTTACATAACCGCCTTCTCCGTTGGATACACGGTTACCTTGCGCATCGAGTTTGTATCTCGAAAGGTCTCTATCCGTTCCGTCGTTTATTGCACCGTACATTCCGCTTGCAACAGTTTTAATTGCGGCGGCGTTAAATTTAGAAACCGTACTTTCCGAACTACCCGACACTTTCATAACTTTGCTGTACGTGTCGCTGTAATAAAGCGCGTCAAAACCTATTTTTGTTTTATCCGTAATCATCGCATAAGTTATTCCCTCACTTACGGTAAGCGTATATGCGCTGCTTTCGGTTGATTTGGGCGTGTTTGACTGATATGCCTTATAACCGTCGTATTCGCTGACCGAAACCGTTTTAGTCGCCGAGTTAAAGGTCAAAATTTTATTTTTTGTAAGAAAATATTCGCCGTCTTCAATATTTATGGAAGTCGGAACTTCGTAAACGTTATATTTAAGCGATACGCTTTTACCCTTGTAACTAAACGTTACGGTTTTGTCAGTTCCCGCACTTTCGGTTGAAAATCCGTTTACCGTAACCGATGACGAAGTAGAAAGTACGTTTTCATAAGCGTCGGTATTTTCAACATCCGCATAATACCTTAAAGAGTATTCGGCAATACTGTCGCCGACAAGGTATTCGGTCCTTTTTTCGCCGACAAGCATAAGACCTGCCGTCTTTGACGCATCTTCCGTGCCGCAAGCCGCAAAAAGCGCTAAACAGCACACCGAAATCAATGCGAGTGAAATAATTGCAATCTTTTTAATCCTATTCATAACTGCCTCCTTAATATCTATAAAAAGATTATATACGTTTACAATAAAAAGTCAAATAAAGTAAGCAAAATTCAATATATTCTTTTGAATTTTCCGCCGCACTTTGCACAGCGGTATCTTTCGGGATGAGTAATGAGTTTACAAAGTCTTTCCCTTTGGGCGACGCTTCCGCAATTTTCACACCTGACGGCGTACTTTGTTTTTCTTTTTACATTGCCCGAACTTTCGTAAAAACGTGCTCGCTCGTCACTTTTACAGTATGCACGGAAGTTTGTTTCGCCAAACCTTTCTCCTATGCTCTCCGCTCGTTTGCGCCAAGTAGCGGAGTGATTTTCAAACGGCGTGACTGCGTGTGCAAACTCGTGGATAAGCGTTCTCAAAACGTCTTTTTCATCGGTGACGTAACGGCTTAAAAGAATAACTACCGTTTTGTTGCGCACGCTCAAAGAATCTATTTTTCCGTGAACTTTTTTTACCGTTTCCATGCGGTAGTCGTAAACGCATTTGCCTAAACACTTTTTTGAAGAGTTGACAAAAAAACAGTATTCGCAATTTACAAAATATTGCGGATACAGTTCTTTAGTAACGGCTTTTACCGCACGGTAAATTGTGTTCGATTTTTCATCGGTACAGTTTTTCCAGGTTCTTAAAAATTTCAAGCGGTCACCCTGACGTTTTTTATTATTATATCACTAATTATTTTGATTGTTAATCTTTTATCTGCAAAGATATTTCATCCAAACGGTCAAGCAGTAAATTTACGTTAAAATCGGAATACTCAGTCTCTGCCGAATATTTACTTGCGGAACTCACTACGTTATCCGCCGAAAAATCGTTATTCAGTTTACAATCGTAGTAAATAATCGCAACAGACAGCACCGAAAAAAGAGTGCGTGATTTTAAGTCGAGTCCGTCCGCAGCAAGCGGAACGTGCCTAAACAAAAAATAAACGAGAATATTCTCGAAATATCTTTCGCCGTTTATAAAGTCGCATTTATCAAACTTAAAATCCTTGAATTTTTCCTTCCATAACGGATTTATGCTTTCAAACCCTTCTATAATTTTCGCAAATTCGCAACGATTTAACGCTTCCTTATCAACGCCGATTTCGTCCATTATTTTGTCGATACGCGATTTAAGATTTAAATTTTTGTCGGTAGAAAGCCTTATGAATTTTTCACGCCAAGTTAAAATTTCCCTTTCCCATGCGTTTAACTTTTTCATATTGACGGTTGCGCATATCGACAGGTCGTCAGTTGAACGAATAAGCATATTTGCCGCCCTTTCGCAAGCAAGCCCTACGCCCTTTTCGATAAAACCTTTATACTCGTTATAAAACCTGGGATGCTTTCGGCAGACTTCACAAAGGTAATTCTCTCCGAGATTTATAATTATTTCGCACAGGTTTTCGTCATTTAAAAATACGCAGCGGTTTTCACCGTTTTTTTTACAAGTTAAAAAGCGTCCGTTTTTAAAATCAACGCCCGACTTTAACTTTTCGGCAAAATCACCCTTCGCCTTTTTGTATTTTTTTAACGTCTTTTTATCGATGTCGATTTGCCAACCTATGCAACAGTTGGTTGTGCAACTTTTACCTATACACTTAAAACCTTCAAACGGTTTTAAGGTGTGAATTTCTTTTTTCATACTCTTATTTAAAACAATGCCGTCGCAAAAAGCGACGGCATTATACCGCAAAAATTATAAAACTTTTGACAAAAAGTCTTTAAGCCTTTCGTCTTTGGGATTTTCAAAAAATTCCTTGGGGGTGTTTTCTTCCTTAATTACGCCGTCGTCAATGAAAAGTATTCTCGACGCAACTTCCCTTGCAAAACCCATTTCGTGAGTCACGACAACCATCGTCATACCTTCTTCGGCAAGTTTTTTCATAAGTTCTAAAACTTCGCCAACCATTTCGGGGTCAAGTGCGGAAGTAGGTTCGTCAAAAAGCATTACGTCGGGGTCCATCATAAGCGCACGCACTATTGCGATACGCTGTTTTTGCCCGCCCGAAAGCGTTGAAGGATAAACGTCCGCCTTGTCTTCAAGCCCTATGCGCTTTAACAGTTCTTTCGCTTTTAGGGTCGCTTCTTCCTTCGTTTTAAGTTTTAACTGAACGGGTGCTAAAATCATGTTGCCCATAACCGTAAGGTTGTTAAATAAGTTAAAGTGTTGGAACACCATGCCTATTTTTTGACGGGCGACGTTTACGTCTAAATGCGTGCCTTTGTAAAGAGTTTTTATTTCATTATTAAAAGCAGAACCTTCAAACTTTTTCAAAAGATCTTTTTCTTTAATCTCTTTTATGATAAGGTCGTCGATTTGTTCTTCGTTAAGATCGGGATTTTCCGCAACCGTTTTGTCGTACAACTTTTTGTACGTTTTAGCGTTGCGCATTATTTTGCGATGAAGGTATGGATCTACCGGCGTTAAAAGTTTATTTTCAAACCAAATTTCGCCGTATGTAGGTTCTTCCAAAAGGTTCATACACCTTAAAAAAGTAGACTTACCTGAACCGGAAGGTCCTAAAATAACTACCCTTTCTCCCTTTTTTATGTTACAGGATACACCTTTTAATACTTGCACCTTATCGAAATACTTATAAAGTCCGCTGACTTTTATAAGGGCATTTTCATCAATATCTTTATCTAAAACTATTTTATCGTCTATCACTTGCTTTAAGCCTCCTTTCGATAAGTTTAATAAGAAGAGTTATTAAAAGAACGAGAACAAGATATACTAACGCAAGCATAACGTATGGAATAATATAATTGTAGTTTCCGTCCCCAAGTTGTTTAAACGCTTTCGTAAGGTCAACTATTGCGATAAAACTCAAAACCGACGTTTCCTTTATAAGTGATATAAACTCGTTACCGAGAGTCGGTAATATGTTTTTTATCGATTGAGGAATTATAACTTTAAGCATAGTTTTACCGAAAGTAAGACCTAATGCTCTTCCTGCCTCCATTTGACCTTTATCAACTGACTGAATTCCGCTTCGCATTATTTCGGAGACGTAAGCCCCGGAATTTAAC
>JAXFZW010000166.1:0-8103 GCA_034184645.1 Clostridia bacterium
CACCGAGTAATCGTAAACGGGATTGCCCCAAAGTTGCCCCGTACTTGAAAAATAATCGGGCGGAACGCCCGCAACCTTTTTAGGACAAAAGTTTTCGTCAAGTTTAAAAAGTTCGGGATTCACCCAGACGTCAACCGAATCAAGCGCAACGTAAAGCGGCATATCGCCGACGATACTTACACCGTTGGCGTTAGCGTATTTTTTTACCGCTTTCCATTGTTTTTCCGCCACGTACTGAACGAATTGCCAAAAAAGCACTTCGTCACGGTTTTGTTTATAAAATTTTTGTATGGCATCATTATCGTGTTTTTTAAAAGGTTCGTCCCACTCGTAAAAGGGCTTATATCCGTTAAGAGTTTTAAGCGCAGAAAACACGGCGTAGTCGAAAAACTTTTTTTCGCGGATAAATTTTTTAAATCCCGATTCGTTTTTATCAAAAGCCTTAAACGCTTTTTTAAGAAGCGAAAAACGTACGCCGTATAAGAACTCGTAATCGACGTAAAACCCTTCGTTTTCGGTTTCGAGTAAATCTTCTTCGTCAAGTAAGCCTTCGTCTTTTAACTTTTCCACGCTTATAAAATAAGGGTTAAAAGACGTTGAACATACCGACGAATACGGCGAATTGCCGTACCCCGTTTGGACAAGCGGCAGTATTTGCCATAATTTTACGTTTGATTTTGCGAGAAAGTCTATAAAGTCAAAACTCTCTTTTCCGAAACTTCCCGCACCGTATTTGCTCGGCAGCGAAAAAATCGGAAGTAATATTCCGCTTCGTCTTTCCATCATTTGCTCCTAATATAGCGGCATATCACCGACATTATTATAATACTATGTAAGCGTCCCTTTCAGCACCGACGGAAACGTATTTTATCTTTGCCCCGACCGCTTTTTCAATAAATTCAATGTATTCAACCGCTTCTTTGGGAAGGTCTTTTTTCTTCCTGCACTTACTTATATCGCATTTCCAACCTTTAAACGTTTTGAATACGGGCTTATAAAGATTGAGTTTTTGCGTGAAGGGGAATTCCGTCGTTTGCTTTCCGTCAAGTTCGTATGCGACGCAAACTTCGATTTCGTCGTAAATACTTAAAACGTCAAGTTTGGTGAGTGCGATTTCGTCCGCACCCTGCATGCGGATACCGTATTTACTTGCGACTGCGTCAAACGGACCTACTCTTCTCGGTCTTCCCGTTGCCGCACCGTATTCGCCGCCCGCTTTTCTCAGTTCTTCCGCCTTATCGCCGAAGTATTCCGCCGTAAACGGACCTTCGCCGACGCAGGTCGAATAAGCCTTCATAATACCGATTGAAAGGTCGAGTTTTCTGTTAGGAATACCCGCACCTATCGGAGCGTATGCTGCGATAGAGTTGGACGACGAAGTATACGGATAAATACCGAAGTCAATGTCACGGAGTGCGCCGAGTTGCGCTTCAAACATTATCTTCTTTTTCTTTTCCGCCATTTCGTTTAAGAATAACCCTGTGTCGCAAACGTAAGGCAAAACCTGTTCGCCGTAAGTTTTTATATATTCCATCATATCTTTTAAGGTCAAAGGTTCGCCGTTATATACGTTTACGATGGTGAGATTTTTCCAGTCGATAATGTCTTTAAGCCTTTCCTTTAACATATCCATATCGGCAAGTTCGCCGAGACGGATACACTTTTTCATATACTTATCGCCGTAAACGGGAGCAATTCCGCGACGGGTTGAGCCGTACTTTTTACCTGCGAGACGCTCTTCCTCCAAACAGTCCTGCATTACGTGATACGGCATGGTAATAACCGCCCTGTCCGATACTTTAAGGTTTTCGGGAGTAATTTTGATGCCTGCCGCTTTAAGCCTTCCCATTTCTTCGACAAGATGCTTGATGTCAACGGCGACGCCGTTGCCTATTACGTTTACGACGTTGTCGCGAAGAATTCCCGACGGCAAAAGATTTAATATAAATTTACCCTTTTCGTTGATAACGGTGTGTCCGGCGTTATTTCCGCCCTGATACCTTACTACTACGTCGTACTTTTCAGACAAAAGGTCAACCATTCTGCCCTTGCCTTCGTCACCCCAGTTTATACCGGTAATTGCAGTTAACATATTTTCTCCTTTGATAAAAAGTTTATTTTACTTGATTGTTCGGGAAAACTCCCGATTTTTTACTTTACGTTTACTCGTTTTCGGAATAGCCCGAATAGATTGCGCTTTTTAATTTTAAGCTGTCGTTTTTAAGTGCGTATATGACCATATATACCGCCACGGAGACGCCGATTACAGCCGTTATGATAATAGTTGCGGTATCCCATTGAAAACCCTGCGCCACACCGTACTGCGGAGTAAAAATAAGCCCGCCGATGTCGTAGATAAAGTGCAGAATTACGGCGATAAAAATTTTACCCGTCATAAGCACGGTTACCGCACACATACCGCCTATCAAAAACGAATATCCGACCTGTAAAAACGTTTCGCCTATACCTGCGCCGCCAAAAAGATTTATTAAGTGCGACGCCGCAAACACAGCGGAAGAAACTGCCGCCGAAAAAAATGCGGAATATTTTTTGTCCTTTACGCTTACGTAGATAAGCGGAAACACAAGTCCCCTGAACACCGTTTCTTCAAATGCGCCTATAAACAAGCAGTTTACTAAAAACAGCGGAATGTACTCGCCCGTCAGCGTAGCGTCGCCCGTGATAAAGGCGATAATCGGAAAGTTGTTTACCGCAACTAAAAACGCAGGTACGGTAAGCAAAGCGGCTTTACCTGAAAAGCCTTTGATAAGCCCCGTAAAACGATATTTGATTATAAAATACACAGCGACGGCGGAAAGAATACATCGCACGGAAATTTCCGCAGCGTAAACGGCGTAAGTTTGATTTTGAATAAAACTGCCGAATATTCTTTTATACGGAAGCGCCGCTATTCCCACCGCAAAAAGCCACACGACGAGTGCGTGCAAAATTGGTGATTTTTCGGCGTCCTTTCTCAGTTTCAGCGATTTCATAGTAAAAAACCGCCGTCAACGGTTATAGTCTGACCGGTTATAAAATCAGCGTCTTCGGAACATAAAAAGTATGCGAGTTTTGCTATTTCGTCAGGTCTTCCCATACGCGAAAGCGGAGTTCTTGCAATAAGTTCCGCCTTTTCGGCGTCGGTAAAACAGTCGTTCATTTTGGTATCGATAACCCCGGGACAAATACAGTTTGCCGTAATACCGGAGTCGCCTACTTCCTTTGCGACAGACTTCGTAAAACCGATAAGCGCCGCTTTGCTCGCAGAATACGCCGACTCCATAGACGCACCGGACAACCCCCAAATAGACGAAATATTTACTATTTTGCCATACTTTTTGGGAATCATAAGTCCAAGCGCAAACTTTGTCAGCATAAACACGGATTTTACGTTTACCGAAAAAATATTGTCCCACTCTTCATCGGTAGTATCGTTGACTTGCTTAAATAAGTCGATACCTGCAACGTTAATAAGCGCGTCGATATGTTTAAACGATTCGTTTATTTTTTTTAACGTCGTTTTTATTTGATAGACGCTACATAAATAGCATTTATACGCGAAAAAGCAGTCCGAAAGGCCTTTCCCTTTCAGATTGCTTTCAAGTTTTTTTATTCCGTTCTCATTTTTACCGTAAAGCCCCAGCACGAAGTAGCCTTTTTCGGCGAAAAGTTCCGCCGTTCGGCCGCCTATGCCGCCGCTTACGCCGCTGATTAAAGCAACTTTCATTTTTAAGCCTAAAAAATATATAACCGCAAAGCGAACGCGTTTGCGGTTATACGAAAGTCTTTTTTAGCCTTTAACGCGCTCCATGTATTCGCCCGTTCTGGTATCAACCCTGATGAGTTCGCCTTCCTGAACGAACATAGGAACTTGGATTTTAGCACCCGTTTCCAAAGTCGCTTCCTTGGTTGCGTTGGTTGCGGTGTTGCCCTTAACGGAAGGATCCGCCTGAGTAACCCTTAATACGACGAAGTTTTCGCATTCTACCGAGAACGCTACGCCTTTGAAGAATTTTACTACTACGGGATCGTTTTCCTTAATATACTTTAAGGCATCTTCAACCTGATCGTAGTTTAAGGGAGTAAGGTTATATTCTTCGTCCATAAAGTAGTAAAGTTCACCGTCGTTATACGAATAAGTCATATTTTTGGTTTCGATGTGCGCTTCCTGTAATTTTTCGGTCGGGTTCCACGTTTTTTCCAAAACTTTTCCGTCGATAACGTTTTTCATCTTCGTTCTTACGAACGCCGCACCCTTACCGGGTTTAACGTGTTGGAAATCGACAATGGTCCATACCGAACCTTCGTATTCGAAAGTAGAACCTTTTCTGAATTCGCCTGCTTGCATTGGTTTTCTCCTTTTTTATTGTTGAAATTATAACTTCGGGTTTCCCCGTTTTTACCTTGGTTTTATTACGATAAGTTTTTTATCGTCCTTAAACAGTCGTTGAACTTTGCCGCTATTTAGTATAACCGTATCTTCGATTCTTACGCCGAATCTTCCGTAAAAATATGCGCCCGGCTCAACCGTAAACACGTTGCCTTCCGTGATTTTCCCTTTTGCCCTGGGACTAAGGTAAGGATATTCGTGAATTTCGACGCCGACGCCGTGCCCGAGCGAGTGAGTAAAGTTTTCGCCGTAACCCGCTTTTTCGAGAATTCTCCTTGCAAAACCGTCGGCGGTTTTTAGCGACGTACCTTCCTTTATTTTGCGCTCCGCAATTTCGTTTGCGGAAAGTACCGCTTTATACACACTCAAAAATTCTTTGTCGGGCGTTCCGAAGTAAAGCGTTCTGGTAAAGTCCGAAATGTACCCTTTGTACACGCAACCCGTATCGACAAGCACCACGCAGTTTTCGGTAAGTTTAACGTCACCCGTTTCGTAATGCGGAATTGCAGAACCTTTTCCGAAAGCGACGATGGTATCGAAACTTTCCTTTTCCGCGCCATACCTTAAATACGCCGCTACAAGTTCTTTTTTAAACTCGCTTTCGGTTATACCGACTTTAAGCAAAGGCAACGTTTCGTAAAACGCTTTTTCGGTTATTTCACACGCTTTTTTAACGTTTTCGACTTCCGCATCGTTTTTAACCGAACGCATTTTTGCGACGGCGGACGCACAGTCAAACAACTTTACTTTAAGCTTTTTATATTCCGAAAACTCTTTTACGGTGATTTTACCGTAATCAAGCCCTATTTTAACAAAACCTTTTTCGGCGATATACTTTTTAATTGCATCGCCCGTTTCGGGATAAACTTTTAACTTTTTACCTAACTTTTTTACAGCCGACTCGTAATAGCGCATATCCGTAAAATACGCTTTTTCACAGTCTGACACGACTAAAACGCCTTCGGCGACCCTTTCACCCGAAAAGTAAAACCTTTCCGCCTCGTCGGTAATAATAAAACACGTGTTTTCGCCGATAAAAGAGTTCATTTTATCCACCGCTTAATATTTTACCAAAAAACCCTTTTTAAGTCAATCGTTGCCGATAATTTTAAGCGCTTTTACAGCGAGTTATAAAACTTTTTCATGTAAAGTGCGTCAACGTCCTGCGTGCCGGCGGATTCCGAAACGATATAAGGCGAAAGTCCGCTTTTTTTAAGCGCCGTTAAAAACGGCTCGGGCTCAGGGCCGAATTTGTCGTCGGCAAAAGTCAAATGCCTTATTTCGCCCTTTGCGGAATATTCTATTTTGGAAAAGTGGACGTGAAAATCTTTCATCTTTTCAAAACCGAGTTCGCTTACCATAAAATCAAGCCTTTCGGCAAAGTCCTTTTCGGTTTTAAGACTTCCGAACTCCCTTGCGTTTACGTGACCGAAGTCAACGCACGGATAAAACACCTTGTCAACCTTGCAAAAATCGGTTATTTCTTCAACCGTACCTATTTGACCGAGTTTACCCATCGTTTCGGGGCAAAACATTACAGACTGCAAGTCGTTTGCGTATATTTTTTCGGTAAGTTTTAAAAGTCTTTCGCGAGTTAGTTTTACCGCTTGTTCCCTTGACATTTTACCCTGACTTGCCGGATGAAAAACCACTCTATTACCACCCATCAAAAGGCAGGCTTTTGCCGAATCCAAAACGTACGAGTAAGACTTTTCCGCCATTTCGTCGTCGGGGTTTGCAAAATTGATAAAGTAAGGCGCATGCACCGAAATTTCTACGCCCGCATTTTTGAAAGCCGAATTTATGCTTTCCGCCTTCGAGTCGGTTATTCGGACGCCCCTGCCGAAAGAATACTCAAAGCAGTCGAGCCCCATATTTTTTACCCACGTTGCGGACTCCTCGCTATGAGCAAGTCCTGCGGCGAAAAACCCTTCCGAATTGCCGCTTGGGCCGAACTTTATCATTTAACTTTCTCCTGTGCGAATTTTTTATCGAGAACAAGTTGCGCTTTTAAATCGTCTTCACCGTTAAATTTTTTTATATCCCTTATAAAATCGGTAAAACAAACGGTGATTTGTTTGCCGTAAAGGTTGCCCGAAAACCCTATAAGATGAGTTTCGATAAGTTTGTCGTTTAAGTTAAACGTGGGGCGACTGCCGTAATTTATTATTGCGACGTACTTTTCCCCGTTCACAAATGAATAGCCTGCGTAAACGCCGTTTTTCAGTTCGCACTTGTCGGCGTCAGCCTTAAAGTTTGCCGTAGGAAAACCCATTTTGCCGCCGACTTTTCTGTCGGCAAACACGCTTCCGGTTATAAAATAATCGTACCCTAAAAGTGCGTTTGCACACTTAATTTCACCGCTTGCCAAAAGCGTTTTTATTTTTGAAGAAGAAATCTTTTCGCCATTTTCGTTAAGCGTTTTTGTGACGGAAAGAGTAAGCCCTTCGTTTTTGCAATACTCACTCAAAAAATTTACGTCCCCCGCGCCGTTTTTACCAAAACGGTAATCGCTTCCGCAAACGTAACCTTTCACGTTGTAAACGCCGCCGACGTATTTCAAAAACTCCTCGGGGGATTTTGATAAAAATTCGTCGGTAATCGGTGCGGATATTATTTCCGTAAATCCAAAATTGTTAAGCACGGATAATTTTTCGGCGTCGGACAGAATACACTTTCCGCCGGACAATTTTCCGCGCAAGTTTCCCGAAAAGGTAAACGCCGCCGCCGTGCAGCCGAGTTTTTTTGCAAGACTTTTGGCAAGGCTTAAAACCTGTTTATGCCCTTTATGAACGCCGTCGAAAAATCCAAGCGCAACGACCGCATCAATCTTTGACATATGCCTCCATTTTAAGGACGCCGCTTTCCGCCCTTCCTATTCCCCAAAAGTCGCCGCAGGCATACACCCTGTAAACGCCGTCCTTATAACCGTAATTGTCGAAAACACCGTTAAGTATCCTTGTGGAACGGTACTCGTCAAGATACAGTTTTTCAAAATTCACAGACTCGTCCGCAGGTACGGACCTTGCCTTCAACTCTTCAATATCAAGCGACTTTATTTCAGACAAACAAATACCGTTTTCGTAATTGAAAATCCCACACTCCGTCCTGTCCAACGCACTCATCACGGCGCACGTATCAAGCCTTTCGCCGAGATCTTTTGCAAGCGAACGAATATAAGTTCCGCCGCCGCACCGGATTTTAAATTTATAAGTATCTTCACCCGTCATCCCAATCAAGGAAAACTCGATTATTTTAACTTTTTTAGGCTCTAACGTAAAATCAACGCCCGCCCTTGCCAAGGCATAGCCGCGCTTTCCGTCCACGCACTTAGCGGAATACTTTGGCGGGACTTGATTTATTTCACCGACAAACTCGTTTATAACTGCGTTTATTTGGTTTTCGGTAGGGATTTTTCCGCCGGATAAAGTTATTTCGCCCGTCGTATCGAGCGTGTCGGTAGATATGCCGAACTTAAACTCGGCAACATACGTCTTTTCCTTATTCAGCATATATCTGAACAGCCTTGACGTTTTCCCGACGCCGACGGGTAAAATGCCCGACGCCATAGGATCGAGCGTTCCCATATGTCCGCAGGGCTGCCCCGTCTTTTTTTTGACTTGCGCAACGCAGTACGCACTTGACACGCCCGACGGCTTAATTACGTTGATAAACCCTTTCATTTTGATGGTAAATATTTAGATACGGCAAAG
>JAXFZW010000167.1:0-5465 GCA_034184645.1 Clostridia bacterium
CGGAGTGACGGGATTTGAACCCATGACCTCTTGGTCCCGAACCAAGCGCGCTACCAACTGCGCTACACCCCGAATATATTAGTGAAACACACGGTAACTTTTCAAATTACCGTGTGTTATTATATCATTTATAAAAATAAAAATCAATAAAAATAGAGTGATAAATTATTTTATTTTAGTTAAATATTATTTGTTAAATTTGTTTAAATGCAATAATCATCGGTTTTGTTTATTAGGTCAGATAATTTAATGCCTGAAAGGTATTCGTCAATTACGTTATTTAGACCTTTCCATATGGGTAACGTTTTACAATAACTTTCACGTTGACATTTTTCCGCGCCTTCTTTAAGACAAGCGACAGGGGCGAGTGAGCCTTCCGTTAATTCTAAAATACTTTTTACAGTATATTCGTCAGCAGGTTTTGTAAGTTTATATCCGCCACCTTTCCCGCGAAGCCCGTTTAAAAGACTACCGCGTGTTAATAAAACCAAAATACTTTCAAGATATTTTTCGGAAATATCTTGTCTTTTAGCGATTTCATCAAGACGAATATAGTTTCCGTTTGAGTTTTCTGCAATATCGATCATTACTCTCAAAGCATATCTTCCACGAGTTGAAATCATAATCTCTCCTTATTTATAAACAAATTATATCAAAAAAAAATGTTAAAATCAAGAAAAACATATAAAAACATATTGACAAAATAGGTTATAAATGTTATAATACACATAACATACTGAAAAAGTAGGTTTATAAAAATTATAAGGAGAATCAAAAATGAGCAAAATTTACACTAGTGCCGACCAGTTGGTGGGAAAGACACCGTTACTTGAATTGACCGGAATTGAAAAAAAATACGGTTTAAAGGCAAAAATTCTTGCAAAACTCGAATATTTTAACCCGGCAGGCTCGGTTAAGGACAGAATTGCCAAAGCTATGATAGAAGACGCCGAAAAAAGCGGAAAGTTAAAAAAGGATTCTGTCATAATTGAACCGACTTCGGGTAATACGGGTATTGGTCTTGCGTCGGTTGCGGCGGCAAAAGGTTATAGAATTATTATCGTTATGCCCGAAACCATGTCAGTAGAGCGTAGGCAACTTATGAAAGCTTACGGGGCAGAACTCGTTTTATCTGAGGGGTCAAAAGGCATGAAAGGGGCAATAGCAAAAGCCGATGAACTTGCGAGGGAAATACCAAATTCGTTTATTCCGGGGCAATTTGTTAATCCTGCAAATCCTAAAATACATTTTGAAACGACAGGACCTGAAATTTTTGAAGATACCGACGGTAACGTTGATTATTTTGTATCAGGCGTCGGAACGGGCGGCACGCTTACAGGCACAGGAAAATTTCTTAAATCAAAAATTAAAAACGTTAAAGTGGTTGCCGTTGAACCTAAAACGTCGGCAGTACTTTCAACCGGTGTAGCGGGATCACATAAAATTCAGGGTATAGGCGCAGGTTTTGTCCCCGAAACTCTTGATACGTCAGTCTATGATGAAATTATCCCCGTTGACAATGACGACGCATTCGTTTGGGGGAAAGAGGTTGGCAGAACTGAGGGTGTATTGGTCGGTATTTCATCCGGGGCAGCACTTTATGCGGCCGTTCAACTTGCAAAACGTCCGGAAAACGAAGGTAAAAACATTGTTGTCATTTTCCCTGATACAGGAGATAGATACTTATCTACGCCGCTTTTTAACGACTAATGAGAAAAAACTTAAAAAATCGAAAACCACACGCGTTTCAGCGTGTGGTTTTTTAGTTGATTTTTAACCGATTATATAATATAATTATATAAAAATATTAGGATTTGTTTTCGTGAAAAAATTAGATGACGAATATTTTATGAGTGTGGCTTGCGAGTTGTCTGAAAAAGCGTTAAATAAAGGCAACGAACCTTTTGGGGCACTACTTGTAAAAGATAATGAAATAATTTTAAAAAGCGAAAACTCTGTTAATTCGGATAATAATCCTTTGGAACACGCCGAAATCAAGCTTCTGCGTGAATTTATAGACAAAACGGGAATTACCGACTTATGCGAATATACGCTTTTTTCTTCATGTGAACCTTGCTTTATGTGTAGCGGGGCAATATCAAGGTTAAGAGTCGGAAGGTTGGTTTACGGCGCTACTCATGTTGATTTAGAAAAAATTTTGGGTAAAAAAGGTTGTTCTTGCAGCAAAATTGTTTTTGAAAATTCAAGTTTTTCACCTAAAATCGTTGAAGGCGTTTTGCGTGTAAAATGTTGTGTAGTGTTGGAAAAATACTTTAAAATAAAAAAATAGTCCTTACAATTTTGATGTAAGAACTATTTGGCAGGGGAGACGCGACTCGAACACGCAACCGGCGGTTTTGGAGACCGCTGCTCTACCAATTGAGCCACTCCCCTAAAAGCATATTGATTATATAAAAAAAACTTAAAATAGTCAAATAAAATAAGGTAAAAATGGAAAAGAAATTTAAATTAGGTGTAATCGGTGCCGGATTTATGGCCACGGCAATAGTAAAAGGTGTTATATCGTCAAAAATTATTTTGCCTGAAAACATTATAATGAGCGATCTTAATACGGTCGCACTTGACAAAGTAATGGAATTAGGCGTAAACACAACTGTCGATAATTCGTATTTGGCAAACAATAGCGAATACGTTTTATTTGCCGTAAAGCCACAGTCGTTAAGCGATGTATTCATTTCATTAAATAATGCAAAGTTTAATAAAGTAATTTCAATTATGGCTGGCATAAAAAAGAATAAAATATCAAGTAAATTCAAAGATGTTTCAGTTGCTCGTTGTATGCCGAACACACCGTGTTCTATCGGCTGCGGGGCGATAGGTGTTGATTTAACTGATTACACTAATGAAAACGATAAGAACTTTATAAAAAGTATTCTTTCGTGTCTTGGCGAAGTTGTTGAAGTTCCCGAATCAAAACTTAATGCAGTGACCGGTATAAGCGGTAGTTCGCCAGCTTATTTTTACTTGTTTCTTAAAGGTATTATTGATGCCGGAGTTAAGGCAGGACTTACCGAAGATGAAAGTAAAAAACTTGCAACTGCGACAATGGTCGGAAGCGGTAAAATGGTTCAAAAAAATACCGAAAAAACTCTTGACGAATTGATCAAGGCGGTTTGTAGTAAAGGCGGCACAACTATTGAAGCGATAAACGTTTATCAAAGTAAAAACCTTGGTGAAATAACCGAAAAAGCGGTTGACGCTTGCATAAAAAGATCTTTTGAATTAGAAAATTTATAATGAAAAAAGTAAAAATTTATACCGACGGCGCATGTTCCGGTAACCCCGGCGATGGCGGTTGGTGTGCGATTTTAATATACAAAAACATTGAAAAAGTGCTTAGCGGTTTTGAGGCTGAAACAACTAATAACCGAATGGAAATGCGTTCGGTTATTGAAGGTCTTTCCGCATTAAAGGAAAAGTGTGAAGTTGAAGTTTTCAGCGATTCGGAATACGTCGTTGACTCAATAAATTTAAATAGAGTTAATTCATGGAAGGAAAACGGTTGGAAAACGTCTTCAAAATCACCTGTTAAAAATGTTGATTTATGGGAAAGGCTGTTGTCTATTTTAGAAGTTCAATCGGTTAAATTTATTAAAGTTAAAGGGCATTCGGATAACGAGTATAATAA
Source organism: Clostridia bacterium (assembly GCA_034184645.1). Taxonomy (GTDB): domain Bacteria; phylum Bacillota; class Clostridia; order Christensenellales; family Borkfalkiaceae; genus UBA1259. The sequence continues at coordinate 3,650 of JAXFZW010000167.1, forward strand.
CCGTTGTGACAAAATTGCCGTAGAAGAATATAAAAAACATAAGGAAAAAGTATAAAAGCAATATTTTCCTTTTCTAAAACGTATATATTTTAATATGCGTAAATTCGGCAAAAGGGTAAACGGTTTTTTATTTGTTTTTTCAGTTTTATTGCTGACGGAAATTGCTTTAAGCGTTTTTCTTGACGTAATTGATGGTTTGGAAAATTTAACCGGAACGCTGAAAAACGTAGTTTATATTGTTTTATTATTTGTTATTGCAGGGTTGTGTTGTTTTGCCGTAATAACGGATATTGCTGCTAAATCGATATTGAAAAGGTTGTTGCTTTTCCTTGTTTTTTTAGTCTTTTTATTATCGATTGCGCTAAAAATTACAATTAGTTCAGGTTTTATTTATAAAATCGATAACGTTGAAGCTTTAAGAGAGTTTATTTCATCATTTGGTGCGTATTCGATTTTATTGTATATGGCGATCCAATTTTTACAGGTTGCATTTTTGCCTATACCGTCTTTTGTTACAGTAGGGGCCGGGGTTTTACTTTTCGGACCATTTAAAGCGGCTGTTTTCGGTATAATTGGTATTGTGCTCGGATCTTTATTTGCATTTTTTGTCGGGCGAAGATTAGGCGTAAAAACGGTTGTTTGGCTGATAGGTGAAAAATCTCTTGAAAAAGGGTTAAGTTTTATAAAAGGAAAGGACGGGGCTTTACTTACTGTAATGTTTTTGTTCCCCTTTTTCCCGGACGACGTCCTTTGTTTTGTTTCGGGGCTTACAAAAATAAGCGCAAAGTTTTTTGCCGTTATGATTAGTATCGTTAGAACAATTACTGTTTTTTGCGCTTGTTATTCGCTTAACAACAGTCTTATTCCGTATAATACTTGGTGGGGAATTTTACTTTGGGCGTTATATTTTTTATTTACAATAACAACTGTTTATTTTGTTTATAAAAAGGGCGAAATTATTGAAGGAAAGGTTAAAAATCTTTTTCATAAGAAAAATTAGTTGATATAAAAATGAAGACAGTAATTATAATCGGTGGGGGCGCGGCAGGACTTTTTGCCGCTTACGCTGCCGCAAAAAACAATAATCACGTAATTTTACTTGAAAAAAACGAAAAACTCGGTAAAAAAATATATATTACCGGTAAAGGTCGCTGTAATTTAACAAACGATTGCGAGCCGGAAGAGTATATAAAAAACGTCGTAAAAAACCCTAAATTTACGTACGGAGCGATAAACTCGATGCCGCCTTCAAAGGTTATGGATTTTTTTGAAGAAAACGGGCTTAAACTTAAAGTTGAACGAGGTAGGCGTGTTTTTCCTGTTTCGGATAAAGCGAGCGACGTCACGAAAACGCTTGAAAAAGCAATTATTTCGTTAGGCGTAGACGTTAGACTTAATATTGTTGTTAAAGCATTAATTGTTAATGAAGGCGTTATTAAGGGAGTGTGTACCGATAAGGGCTCAATAATGGGTGATTCCGTTATAGTGTGTACGGGCGGTGTTTCATACCCGCTTACGGGCAGTACGGGAGACGGGTATAAATTTGCCGAGTCGGTAGGACATACTGTCGTTCCGCCTAAACCTGCGCTTGTCGGAATTGAATTACTTGACGGTTTTTTACCTGAATTACAAGGTTTATCGTTAAAAAATGTAAAATTAACCGCAAAACGTGGCGAAAAAATTATTTATTCCGACACGGGTGAAATGCTCTTCACACACTTCGGTATTTCAGGTCCCATCGTTCTTTCGTGTTCTTCATTTATAAATACCGAAAAACCTAATGACATTAAATTATTTATTGATTTTAAGCCTGCAC
>JAXFZW010000168.1:0-4948 GCA_034184645.1 Clostridia bacterium
GAAACGACAGAAACAACGGCTTCAACCGAATACGGCATTATCGATGCCGACGGGATATTGAGTATTACGTCTTTCGTCACGGTGAGCGACGAATTAGCAACGCCTTCAACTCCGTTTGCATCAGTATAAACAACCGTAAGCGGTATCGTTATATCCGCCTTAACCCTTGCGGAATTCGGACGTTCCGAAAGCGGTTCTACAAGTAAATTACTTATAACTCCTGACGACGTAGAACTTTTCGCAGATACAAACGTCAAAGGATATGTAGGATTTGCAGGCGTCAAGTCGGTGATGTTTAACACAATTCCGTTAAGTTGATTTTGTTGCATGCAAGCATCAAATACTTTTTTTGCCTGCAAACAAACCTTTTCACATAATCCGTTCAGCGGATTGCCGTTTATCGGACCCGGACATTTGTCCGATTGAAAATTACAAAAAAACGACATTTTTTCCTCCTTTTGGCTTTCTACCTTAATATATGCGAACACATTTACTTTATGTCACACAAAGTTTTAGACAATAAAAAAAACAAGCCCTAAGGCTTGTTTTTTATTTGTTTTTGCTTTTTACTTTGCCGAATACTTTTCAATATCTTTTTTACGTATTTCCACACGGCGTATTTTACCGCTTATGGTTTTTGGGAGTTCGTCGACAAACTCTATTACCCTCGGATATTTATAAGGCGCTGTGTTGTTTTTAACGAAGTTTTGAAGTTCTTTCACAAGTTCTTCGCCGGGGGCAAATCCCTTCTTTAACACTATCGTTGCTTTTACGGCGAATCCGCGTTTGGGATCGGGAACACCTGTCACGGCAACTTCCATTACCGCAGGATGTTCGAGCAAAACGTTTTCAACTTCAAACGGCCCTATGCGATAGCCCGAAGATTTAATTACGTCGTCGTTTCTGCCTATATATTTAATGTTGTCGTATTCGTCGTAATAAGCCGTATCGCCGGTATGAAAACATCCGCCGCGCCAACTGTAATCGGTGGCTTCTTTATCCTTATAATAACCGCACATTACACCGCAAGGCTTGTTATCGAGCGTTGCTTTTATGCAAATTTCGCCCTCTTCACCGGGGACACACTCTTGTCCGTCATCAGTTCTTATAGTAACCTTATAGCCCGGAATCGACTTTCCGATAAACCCGAGAGCAGGTTTTTCGAACCCTTTTAACGTTCCAAGACATAAAGTCGTTTCGGTCTGACCGAAGCCTTCGTAAATTTCAAGCCCCGTACTTGCCTTCCAGTTGTTGAAAATATCGGGATTTAATGCTTCGCCTGCCGAACAGCAGTTTGAAAGCGACGAAAGATCGTAACTTTTAACGTCGTATTGAAGCATAAACCTGTACATTGTAGGCGGTACGCAGAAGGTATTTACTTTATACTTTGCCAAAATGCCTAAAATATCTTCACCGTTAAACTTGTCAAAATCGTAAACTAAAACAGCACTTTCGCCAAACCATTGACCGTAAAATTTACCCCAAAGCGATTTAAGCCAACCGGTATCGGAAATTGTAAAATGAAGTCCGCCGTCAACCACTCTGTGCCAAAACACGCCCGTCATAATGTGTCCCAAAGGATAGGTGTGGTCGTGAAGTATCATTTTAGGATACCCCGTAGTTCCCGATGAAAACGCTAAAAGCATAAGGTCATGAGCGTTTACGGCGTCATTACCGGTAGGTCTTTCCCACTTATCAGAAGCCGCGGCGATGCCGTCTTCTAAATCAATCCAACCTCCGCCGACGGGTTTTTTGTGCATAGTGGTGAATTTTAATTTTACGGTAGGACACTCGTTTGCAACTGCGTCAAAATGTTCGGTGCAATCGTCGTCACCGGTAATTACAACCGCTTTAACTTCACCTTTATTACACCTATAAGTATAGTCGTGACCGACAAGCATGTTAGTTGCCTGAATAGCGACTGCACCTATTTTATGTAGCGCAAGCATAAAGAACCAAAAGTAATAACTGCGTTTTAAAACGAGCATTACCTTATCGCCCTTTTTAATACCGTGACTTTTAAGAAAATTTGCCGTTTTATTCGAGTACAGCATCATATCCTTAAAAGTAAATCTCTTTTCTTCCTTATTTTTGGAAAGCCATATCATCGCAAGCTTGTCCGGCTTATTTTTGCCGAGTTCATCTACGACGTCATAGGCAAAATTGAAATCAGACGGATAAGTGAGTTTGAAATTATCCATTAAATCCTGATAGGACGAGTATGAATCGCGAGATCTACCCGTATATTTTTCGTACATCAACATTTGTGTTTTCCCTTTAATTTATTTCATTACCACCGCTATAAATTTAACGGGTTTGTTACCTATAACCTTCGTTCCGTGCGGAATTTTAGAGTTAAAGTAAACGCTGTCGCCTTTGTTGAGTTCGTGAATTTTATCCCCTATCATAAAATACATACTGCCAGAGAGCACAAAGTTAAACTCCTGCCCCTCGTGGCTGTGAAGTTCGGTATCTTCTTTTCCCGGTTCTATTTCCACAAAAAAGGGTTCTGCTTTCTTATCCTTGAAAGTGTACGCAAGGTGTTTATAGTCGTAAACTCCTTCCTTTTTAACGTAAAACTCTCTACCCTTTCTTACAATCGAACAATCGGTAAGTTTCGGAGAGTGACCTGACAACAAATTGACAACGTCAATCTCCAAAATCGTTGCAACGTTATACATAAAACTGAAAGAAAAATCCCTTTCTCCCCGTTCATAGGAAAGATATTCTTCCAAAGACATTTCAAGTCGTTTTGCTACTTCTCCGACGCTGAGTCCTTTAATTTCGCGAAGCTCTGCGAGTCTTTCGCCCATAATTTTTAAATTTTGCATATTTTCCCTTTCAATTTTTCGTTAACGTTTATTTTGTTAAAAATTAAAACCGAGTTTGATTGCCTGCACGTTTTTACCGAGCATTTCCGCTTTTTTAGGCGGTATCATTTGCGCAAGACTGTTTTCCGTTTGCTCTAACGTTAAAATACCCGTTTCCTTTAATACTTTGCCGAGCATTATCATGTTGGCAAGACCTTCAAGACCGTTTTCGCTTGCCATTTTGGTTGCGGGAATCGGAAAAATTTTAACGTCGTCACGCGTTTTGTCCGTATCGATAAGCGAACTGTCGTAAACGATAAATCCGCCTTTTTCGGTATCGGCAAAATATTTGTCGAGCGAAGGAAGATTCATCGCTATAAGAACGTCGGGCTTATCAACTATAGGTGAACCGATCGGCGTATCCGATACGGTTACGCTGCAATTTGCAGTACCGCCGCGCATTTCAGGACCGTATGAAGGAAGCCAAGAAACTTCCTTGCCCGTTTTAAGTCCTGTATATGCGATTGCTTTCCCCGCAAAAAGTATACCTTGTCCGCCGAAACCTGCGATAAGTATTTTTGTCGTACTCATTTTACTTTTCCTCCTTATACTTATCCTTATAAACGCCGAGCGGATAATATTTTTCCATATTTTCATTAAGCCACTTGATTGCGTCAACAGGTTTTAAGCCCCAGTTTGTCGGGCAAGTGGAAAGGATTTCGATAAGTGAGAATCCTTTTCCTTCGATTTGGTTTTGGAAAGCGTGTTTAATCGCTTTTTTTGCCTTCATAATGTTTGCAACGTTATTAACGGCAACCCTTTCAACGTAAGAAGCACCGTCAACTTGCGAAATCATTTCGCAAACCTTTACGGGATAACCTACCACGGTTACGTCCCTTCCGTAAGGCGACGTTTGCGTCACTTGATTGGGAAGCGTAGTCGGTGCCATTTGTCCGCCCGTCATACCGTAAATTGCGTTATTTACGAAAATAATGGTAATATTTTCGTTTCTCGCAGCCGAGTGTACTGTTTCGGCAGTACCGATGGCGGCAAGATCACCGTCTCCCTGATAAGTAAACACGATATTTTCGGGATGCGCACGTTTTGCACCGGTCGCAACCGCAGGTGCCCTACCGTGAGCGGCCTGAATCATATCACAATTAAAATAGTTATACGAGAATACAGAACAACCTACTGATGCAACTCCGACGGTTTTATCAAGAACACCGAGTTCTTCAAGACTTTCCGCAACGAGCCTGTGAATTATGCCGTGCGTACAACCCGGACAATAATGAAGCGGTGCGTCGGTAAGTCCTTTGGTTTTTTCAAATACTACCATGCTTTTGCCTCCCCTTTGACGATTTTTTCAAGCATTGCGATTACTTCGTCCGACGACGGAATAATACCGCCCGTACGGTTTACGAGATAAACCGGTTTTTTGCATTCGATTGCGAGTTTAACGTCTTCAATCATTTGCCCCATGTTAAGTTCAACCGAAACAAAACCTTTTACCTTTTCAGCCGCTTTTTTAAGTACGGCTTTGGGGAAAGGCCACAACGTAATGGGTCTTATCAAACCAACCTTTATACCGCGTTTACGGAGTTCGTTTATTGCGTTTTTGGATACCCTTGCGGCGATACCGAAAGCAACGATTGCGTATTCGGCGTCATCCATAAGGTATTCTTCATACATTACCTCGTTTTCTTCAACGACTTTATATCTTTCAAAACGATCAAAGTTCCATTTTTCAAGTTGTGCGGGAGTAAGCGACAGGGAGTTGATGATATTTCTTCCTTCATGCTTACCTGTCCCCTGCGCAGCCCACGACGTTTTATCGTACTGAACGACTTCACCGTTTTCAAGACTTACGGGCTCCATCATTTGTCCCATAGTGCCGTCCGCAAGAATCATAGTTTGCATACGGTACTTGTCGGCAAGGTCAAAGCCCTTAAACGTCAGAGAATACATTTCCTGTACGGACGCAGGGGCTAAAACAATAAGATGATAATCGCCGTGTCCACCACCCTTTACCGCCTGGAAATAATCAGCCTGAGAAGGTTGAATACCGCCAAGACCGGGTCCGCCCCTTTCTACGTTTACAATAAGTGCGGGCACGTCGCATCCGGCAAGGTAAGAAA
>JAXFZW010000169.1:0-4032 GCA_034184645.1 Clostridia bacterium
GGAATTACAGGGTACTGATTTACTTTTTATTGCATCCGGTATGGGCGGTGGAACAGGTACAGGGGCGGCAAGCGTTATTGCAAAAATTGCGCGTGAACATGAAATTCTTACCGTTGCCGTTGTGACTAAACCTTTCTCGTTTGAAGGCAGAGTAAGGAATGAAAACGCCAATAAAGGTATAGCGAATCTTAAAAAATACGTTGATACGCTCGTTATTATTCCTAACGACAAACTTCTTCAATTTATGTCTGAACAAATTGCTGTTTTAGATGCGTTCAAAATTGCAGACGATATGTTAAAGCAAGGTATTGTAGGAATTGTTGATCTTATTACTACGCCGTCGCTTATTAACCTTGACTTTGCAGACGTTAATACCGTAATGCGTAATCAAGGACTTGCTCATATGGGAATCGGCAGGGCAAAAGGTGAAAACAGAGTAATTGAAGCAGTCAGACAAGCCGTTTCAAGTCCATTGCTTGAAACGACAATCGAAGGGGCAAAAGCTGTTATTCTTAACGTTACCGGCGGGAAAGACCTTAAACTTTCAGAAGTTAATGAGGCGGCTGTTCTCGTTCAAGGGATTATTGACAGTAGCGCAAATATAATTTATGGTCAAACTATTGACGAAAAACTTTCCGAAGAGATTAAAATTACGGTAATCGCAACCGGTTTTACTTCCGAAGGAAATGAAAATAAAATCGATTTTGCCGAAAAACCCGCTGATTTTGTTTCACCCGTTTTACAACCTGTTGAAGAACCAAAAGAGAGCGAACCCGAAATAACGGTTGAAGAACCTGCCGCAACGCCGGAAGTTGAACCTGTTCAGGAAGAACAGCAAGAAGTAGAAAAACCTGTCGTTGAAGAAAAGAAGGGTAGAGAGTTACCTGCATTTATGAAAAGGTTGCTCGGAAGAAAATAGTTTTTATTTATTATGTTTTAAGCCGATGATTATTTCATCGGCTTATTTTTTTTAAAGTAAAAACCTTCGCTATTTTATAGCGAAGGTTTTTGGTCGGAGTAGCGAGACTTGAACTCACGGCCTCTTGCCCCCCAGACAAGCGCGCTACCAACTGCGCCATACCCCGACACATTTATTTTATCTTTTAGCAAAAAATATTTTATCATAATAAAAATATTTTTGCAACAAAAAACAGTTAATTACTTAAAATAATTCATTATAAATTTTATTTGATACAAAAACTTTCGGTGTATAAAATTATTTCGATTACGTAGCATATAAATGTCGGGGTGTTTATGAAAAAAATTATTAAATTTTTAACAATTTTACCCTTTGCGTTAATTATATCGTTATTTAACGTAAGTAATGCGAGGGCTGAAAGCGAAAAAATATATTTAGGGGGTTGTGTCGCAGGTTTTTCTATTACGACCGAAGGTGCTGAAGTTGTCGGTATTTGCGACGTTATTACAAACGACGGTGTAAAGTCCCCTGCGAAACATGCAGGAATTATTATAGGCGATATAATTCTTGAAATAGGGGATTTAAAAACAAATAATGCAAACGATGTCGCTGCGGCAATTAAGGATGGAGATAATAAGCCCGTTAAGGTAAAGCGTGCCGGAGAAACCTTTATTACAAAAGTCGTTCCCGAAAAAGATATGACAGGGATTTATAAACTTGGAGTGTTTATCCGTGACGACATAAACGGAATGGGCACGATTACTTTTTTTAATGAGAAAGAATTTGCGGCGTTAGGACATCCTGTTATTTCTCCTGATGGAAACGTAATGAAAATTACAGGTGGCAAAATATTTAATTGCAACGTCACCGGAGCTGTAAAGGGTGAAAGGGGTAAGGCAGGTGAACTTAAAGGTGTTTTCGTTGGTGAGCCCTACGGCGTGATTGAAAAGAATACATTAACAGGTGTTTATGGTAATGTAATAAATAAAAACGGTTTTAATTTAAAAGAAATCGGTATAGGCGAAGGTGTTGTCGGCGATGCAAGTATTTATTCAACCGTAAACGGTGAAGGCGTAAAAGAATATAAAATTTCAATAGTAAAAGTCGATAAGGACAATAAATCAAATAAAAACTTTGTTATTAAAACGAATGATAAAAATCTGATTGAGCAAACGGGCGGAATTGTTCAGGGCATGAGCGGAAGTCCAATAGTACAAAACGGCAAACTTATCGGCGCAGTTACGCATGTTTTTATAAACGATCCTACAAGAGGATTTGCAATTTCGATAAGCAAAATGCTTGAAAAATAGCAGCGAAGAATAAAAATAATTTTAATCGTAAAAATATATTTAAGGGGAAATTTATGAATAAAAGAGTTGGTTTATTTTTTATAATGATTGCCCTCATGACTACAATTTTGTTTTCAATGGGGTTTGTAAACGATAATAAAGCTTTTGCCGATACAAAAAATGACTTAAATATTCAAAGTAAGTGCGCATATTTAAAAGACTATGAAACAGGAACGGTTATTTTTAAACAAAATGAAACAGAAAGAAGACCTATTGCAAGTATGTGTAAAATTATGACCTTGTTGCTTACTTTTGAAAATATTGATAACGGAAGTTTTGATATGGATACCGAAGTTATTGTAAGTGAAAATGCGGCAGGTATGGGCGGTTCACAAGTCTTTTTAGAGTCAAATGCACCGTATAAAGTTTCGGAACTTATCAAAAGTATTGTAGTTGCGTCGGCAAACGACGCCTCGGTAGCAATAGCCGAAAAAATTGCCGGAAGTGAAGAGTCTTTCGTCGCTCTAATGAACGAAAAGGCTAAAAATTTAGGTATGGACGATACTGTTTTTGTAAACTGTACAGGTCTTCCTAAAATTGGGCAATTTTCTTGCGCAAAGGACGTGGCGACAATGTTCGGTGAGTTGTTAAAACACGACGACTACTATAAATTCTCAGGTATTTGGATGGATGAAGTTTTACATCCTGAGGGAAGAAAAACTCAAATATCAAATACAAATAAGTTGATTAGATTTTATGAAGGGTGTGACGCCGGGAAAACCGGGTATACTTCAGAAGCGGGGCATTGCGTCTGTGTTTCGGCAAAAAGAAACGATACGCGCTTAATTTCCGTAATAATTAAAGGTTCGGACAGTAAAAGCCGTTTTAAGGATGCATCAAATTTACTGAATTATGGTTTTAACAATTACGAGAACCGAATTGTCGTTGATACGGTTAAACTTAGCGAAACGGTAAAGGTCAATGGCGGTAAGGTTGAAAGCGTTGGCGTTATTCCGGAAAAAAGGTTGACTGTTTTTGCCAAAAAAGGTGAAAAAAGGGCGTTAGAAGTTGTTTTTAACCCAAAACTTAATTTATGCGCTCCTGTTAAATTAGGGGAAAGCGTTGGAGAAATTAACGTGTTTGAAAACGGAAAACTTATCTCGTCGGTAAATGCGGTTGCAACGGAAAACGTTTTAAAAGCAAATATTATGGATAATATCAAAAATATTACTTCGGAGTGGAGTATTATTTAAGATAATTGATTTAATAAATAAGCATACAATTGACAATTCCCGTATTTTTTTGTAAAATTAAAAAGAATACGGGGATTTTTATTATGGAAAAATTCAGGCACTTCAAGATAGACGGGAAAGGTCGTTTAATTTTTGGCGGTAAGGATATTGAGACTCTTATAAATGAGTACGGAACTCCGACATATTTTTACGACGTTGATTTTATTGAAACCATTGCTCAATCATATAAAAAAGCATATGAAATTACAAAAGTTAACGGTGCTCCTTCTTACGCATCGAAAGCTTTTAGTGCGAAAGAAATTTATAGGATAATAAATCGTTTGGGGCTTCATTGCGACGTTGTTTCGGGTGGAGAGCTTTATACTGCTTTAAGCGTAGGTTTTCCGGCCGAAAGAATTTTCTTTCACGGTAATAATAAAACGAGTGAAGAGTTGAATTTTGCCGTTAAAAATTCGGTTGGAATCATTGTCGTTGATTCCTTTGAGGAGGTCGAAGAACTGTCCGCAATTGCCGAAAAAAACTCTAAAATTCAAAAGGTAATGGTAAGGGTAAATCCGGGAATCGAAGCGCA